>DASTSI010000080.1:0-6698 GCA_035760745.1 Nitrospira sp.
GCTCATGACCGGTCGGAACGCCGTCCGCAGCGAGGAGCAACTCCTTCATGTAGCGCTCTAACAGCA
The DNA here is from genome assembly GCA_035760745.1 of Nitrospira sp. Lineage (GTDB taxonomy): Bacteria > Nitrospirota > Nitrospiria > Nitrospirales > Nitrospiraceae > Nitrospira_C. The sequence goes on from DASTSI010000080.1 coordinate 67, forward strand.
TGCGCTGCCGGCCCGCCATGTCGACGACCAGTGCGTCGGATTCTCGGTTGTGAAGGACGGTCAGCGTGAACGGGATACTGGCGAGCGTCCCGAGAACCAAGAGGCCAAGGATGCCCGCCATCGTCCACTTGACATCCCGAGACCTCTCCGACAGAGGGCCTGCTACCCCAGACATCATGATTTCCGGCTGTTGGTATCTTACCAACCACGCCGAAATTCCTCCAGCAAGAGGAGCCAAACCCTGGCGCCCTGTTTGTTGGACCGCGGCGATGCCGCATGGACGTTGCGGCGAGACCCGCATCGTCTGGGGGCGAGCACCGCTCGGCAGATCGAACAGGATTCCCGGGTGGCTTCTCAACATGCTCCTCGGGATGCGGATCGTCATATTCGTGTGTCGCTTCAGTTCTCCCGTACATCCAAAACACAAAGGCCTGCCGTTTTCACGGCAGGCCTTTATGTTTGCCCCCTCCTGGGTCTTAAAACCGGAACCAGCTAGGATGCCGCAATCATTTTGGCCACGTTGGCCGCTTGCGGACCCTTTGCCCCCTGCACGATGTCGAATTCGACGTTTTCACCTTCTTTCAAGGTCTTAAATCCATCGCCCTGGAGCGCCGAATAGTGGACGAACACGTCCTCCCCGCTGTCCAGGCGGATGAACCCGAATCCTTTTCGGTCATTAAACCACTTCACCGTACCTTTCGTCTTCACAGAACCCTCCTTTCCTCAACGGCCACGCAGTCTTACGTCGCCGTGCCCGAGCCCGGTTGTTGCCCTGCGCTGAATGATGAATGATGAGACTGGAAATGGAAGAGCGGGATTGGACGGGCTCTTTGCCGAGAAAAGACAAGCGCTCACGAGACCCATCTTGGTTACAAAAAAACCGCGCTGCATGTACCATAGGTATTTTCCTCTTGTCAAGCGATCTTTTTGGTCGCTGCCTTGGACGTCGATCGCCGCGTTGAATGGACAAGACCGCGGCAGTTCCCTATAGTGTCGCGCGAACCGTGAGCATGCCGGTCCGATGCTTCTGCGCAAGCTCTTAGACCGCTACATCTTTACAGAGCTCCTCTCCCCCTTCCTGATCAGCCTCGGGGCGTTGTGTTTCGTCATGTTGACGCGGGAATTGCTCCGGCTGGTGGAGCTGCTCGTTTCGAAAGGCGTCGGGCTCTTCGCGGTCCTCAAGGTTTTCGCGAACCTCCTCCCCTCCTTTCTGGTCCTGACGCTTCCCATCGCCGGGATCATCGCGAGCATCACGGCGTTCGGCCGCTTGTCGTTCGACAAGGAACTGGTGGCGATGCGGGCCGCCGGGCTGAGCTTGCTTCGGCTCTCCCGCCCCGTCTTTCTCTTCGCGCTGCTGGTCTTCGCGCTGACCCTCTGGCTTGCGCAATGGGGGCAGCCCTGGAGTTCGACGAACTTGAAAAAAGTCGCGCTCAATTTGCTGCGCGATCAATTGGTGCTGGCCCTCGAACGGGGCACGTTCAACGAGCCGATCCCGAAGATGATGATCTACGTGTCCGATCTCGGGGAGGAACAGGAGGCGACCGGCATCTTCATTTCCGACGAGCGGAACCCGGAGGAGCCCCGGATCATCGTCGCGCAGCAGTATCGCGTCTTTATCGACGCTTCCACGAACCAGGTCGCGCTACGCCTGCACGACGGGGTGATTCACAGCAAGCCGGACCAGATCGACGAATACCAGCGGGTCGGGTTCTCCAGCTATGACCTGAAATTGTCGCTCAATCAGAGCGGCTACGCCTCCTCGGAGGAGCGCCCGTCCTACGAGTCGATCGTGGCGCAACTCGCTCAGTCTCAGGGACGCGATCCGACGGCGTTGAGGCGGCTGATGGAGTACTACAAGGACCTGGCTTTTCCGACGGCGTCGCTGGTGTTCTGCATCTTGGGCGTACCGGTCGGCATCGTCTCGAAACGATCCGGGCGCATCGGCGGTTTTGCCGTCGGGGTGCTGGTCGTCATCATCTACTACGTGCTGAACGTCGGTTGTGAATTCCTCGTCACGACTGCGGTCATCTCGCCCTTCGCCGGTGCCTGGCTGCCAAACGGAATCTTCTCGATCGTCACGGTCCTGTGGTTTTATAAGATGAGCCGAGAATGAGACCGAGACGATGAAGATTCTCTTTGGTTACCTACTCCGTGAATACGCGAAGATCTTCGGCATGTGCTTTGCCGGGCTGATGACGATCTATCTCGTCATTGATTTTTTCGAGAAGGTGCGACGCTTTCTGCGATACGACGCGAACTGGATGGACGTGCTCGCCTATTTCGCGCTCAAGACACCGGGGATTTCGTTTCAGATCGCGCCGTTGGCCATTCTCATGGCCACCCTGCTCACGATCGGCCTGCTCTCTCGAAGCCATGAGATCACGGCCATGCGTGCCTGCGGGATCAGCTTGTCCTGGATCGCCTCCCCGTTTCTCGCCTTGGCCGTCGGCACCGCCATCATCCTGTTGCTGTTCAGTTCCACGGTGATTCCCTTAGCGTCGAACAAGGCTGAAGAGATCCGCGCGATCCGCATCGAGAAGAAGCCCCCCTCGACCGCGCTCAAGTTGCCGCAACCGTGGGCCCGCATGGGAGCCGATGCCATCCTGCATGTCAACAGCGTGGCGGTGGGAGGCCAGAGTCTCGGCGGGATCCAATTGTTCCATTTCGACCGACATTTCCGCCTGATCGACATGACTGAGGCGCAAGAGGCGCGCTACTCCAACGGTGCCTGGAGCATGCATCGCGGATTCCGGCGAACGTTCCTGCCCGACGGCACGATTACGATCACGGAGTTCGAACAGACGCCCGTACCGCTCACCCTCATTCCCGATGACTTCACGACGTGGCTCGCCAGTGAGTCGGAGTCCATGACCTTTCGCCAGATTCGCGAACACACGAGCCGCCTGTACCACCGCGGGTCGCAGATCACCCGTCTCCAGACCGACTACTACGGACGCATCGCCTTCCCCTTCGTGACGATCATCATGGTACTCGTCGGGATTGCGCTCAGCCTTCGCCGAAGCGGAACACGCGGAGGCAGCATGGCGATGGGTATCGGACAGGCGCTGGTGATCGGTTTCTGCTATTGGGCCACCCATTCCATCGCCATCGCATTCGGACGAGGCGGCGCGTTGCCACCCATGGTCGCGGGCTGGATGACGAACGTCTTGTTCATGAGCCTGGGCCTCTATCTGATGCTCAAGGTCCGGTATTAGGCGGCATCGTGAATGCCCGAGGTTTCCGCCATGGAATATCGGCCCGAGGAAAGCATCTACGAGAAGCGCTCTAGGCGTGCCGGCGGGCTCCTGGACTATTGTGCAGCATTCCAATGACAGCGCGTCTCGCGGTGGGCCGGTTGACTCATTGCGGTGCTTCCGGTAAGAACAAGGGCGGCGGTTTGGTGGAAAGGAGAGGGATGCGGGCTCGTGTCGTCGTGACAGGACTTGGCGTAGTCTCGTCGATCGGCATCGGCGTCAGTGAGTTTTGGAAAGCGGCCTTGGCCGGTCGATCCGGCATCTCCGTCATTACCGGGTTCGATCCCTTCACGATGGACGGCTACCGGTCGAAGGTTGCCGGCCAAGTGCGCGATTTTTCACCGGAGCGGTATCTCAATTCTCCTCATGCGGACCGCGTGGATCGCTATGCGCAATTTGCTCTGGTCGCGGCAAAGGAAGCCATGGCCGATTCGGGCATCAACATGGGTAAAGAGAACGCTCATCGAGTCGGCGTCATCGTCGGAGCGGGAATGGGCGGCATGGTCATGGGGGAGCGGGAAATCACGCAGTTGTACCAGCAGCAGAAGCCGCACCGTGTGCATCCGAATTTTATCCCCGTCATCACACTCAACAGCGCTTCCGGCATCGTCGCGATGGCTCATGGGGCGAAGGGACCGAACGTCACGATTTCCACCGCGTGTTCCTCGAGTGCGCATGCCTTGGGACAAGCTCTACATTGCATTCGCGAAGGCCGTGCCGACGTAATCATTGTCGTCGGAGCGGACGCAAGCATCACGCCGCTGGTGTTCGCCGGCTTTTGCTCGCTCCGGGCGCTTTCGACTCGGTACAACGATCAGCCCGAAAAAGCCTCGCGTCCATTCGATCGGGGACGGGACGGGTTCGTAATGGGGGAAGGGGCCGGCGCATTGATTCTCGAATCGGCGGCCCATGCAAAGAAGCGGAAGGCGAGGATCTATGCCGAGGTATCAGGCTATGCCGCCACGAGCGAAGCGTACCATATGGTGATCCCGCGTGAAGACGGCGAAGAAGTGGCGACGACGATGCGCCTCGCCTTGGCGGACGGCGACGCGACTCCCTCGCAGGTTGACTACATCAACGCGCATGCGACCTCGACCGCGATCGGGGATGCCGTCGAGGCCAAAGCGGTCCGCCAACTCTTTCGCTCTCGCGCCGACAAGATCGCGATTTCGGCCACCAAATCGCTCCTGGGGCACACATTGGGTGCGGCCGGGGCCTTGGGCGGCATTGCGTCCGTCTTAGCGATCCATACCGGGCAGATTCACCCGACGGTGAACTTCGACGATCCGGACCCTGCATGCGCGCTGCTCGGCATCAGCGGAGCGGTGCAAGAGCGCAGGGTGAAAACGGCTATGCTCAATGCATTTGGATTCGGCAGTAATAATGCGGCGGTCGTCTTGAAACAGTACGCCGCCTGAGAAACGCATGTTGAGAAAGACTTTTCTATCGCCGGTTCTCCGTCGGCCAGGCACGGTCTTTCGTATCCCGAGGAGCCCTCGACCATGATGGACCGTACGGTCATCGTCGATAAGATTATCAATGCCTTGGCCGAATACTTGAAGCGCGATCCCGCGACCATCCAGGAAAACTACCATCTGCGCGATGACCTTGGGCTGGACTCCATGGCGGTTATCGAGCTGCTCTATAAAATCGAAGAGACGTTCAACCTTCAAATTCCCGACGAAGACCTCATCGGGCTGACCACGGTCGGAGCCGTGGCGGGCTATGTCGAGAAACGCCTGGAGCCCTCGCGCCCGGTGGCCTCCCTCTCCTCCTCGGCAAAATCCGGATCCAAGCCGAAAAAGAAAAAGGGGTAACGGATTGATGGCCGCTTCCCCGTCTTCGGCGCCGCTCGCCCTCTCGCAGATTCACCAACTCGTCGGAGGGACGCTTTACGGGGACGGAAACGTCACAGTGTCGACGCTGGCCGGCTTGGCAGAGGCCGGTTCACAGGCGCTCTCGTTCGTGATCAATGACAAAGCGCTGAAGGCGGCGGGCGCGATCCGGGCCGGAGCGTTGTTGTCGCACCGGCAGCTCGAGGACGTGGGCATTCCCCACATCGTCGTGCCCAATCCGCTCTTGGCATTTGCCCGCGTTGCTCAGACGTTTTTTGTCCCGCCCTATGCGCCAAAAGGCATTGCGAACGAGGTCATCCAGGGCAAGGACGTGACCATTGGAGAGCATCCTTCGATTTTCCCCTTTGTCACGTTGGGCGATGGAGTGAGGCTCGGCGCGAGGGTCACGCTCTACCCTGGGGTGTTCATCGGGGCAGGTTGCACAATCGGCGATGACTGCCTCCTCTACCCGAACGTCGTCGTCCGGGAAGGCTGCTCGCTCGGCGCCCGGGTGATCATACACAGCGGTACGGTGATCGGTTCAGATGGATTTGGCTATGTCCAGCACGAAGGGCGCCATCACAAAATTCCGCAATTGGGTGGCGTCACGATCGAGGATGACGTGGAGATTGGTGCCAACGTGACCGTCGATCGGGCGACGCTCGGGCGGACGGTGATCAAAAAGGGGACGAAGATCGACAATCTCGTCCAAATTGCCCATAACGTGACGCTGGGCGAACACGCAATTCTTGTGGCGCAGGTCGGCGTCGCGGGCAGCACGACGATCGGCCGGTACGTGATGATCGGGGGACAGGCTGGAGTGGCAGACCACATCCGGATCGGGGATCAAGCCATGATCGCCGCCCGAGCGGGTGTGAACCGCAATGTGGAGTCGAATCAGATCGTGTCGGGCGCGCCTATCATGCCTCACGAAACATGGATGAAGGCGCAGGCGGTGATTCCACGCCTCCCCGAGCTGCGGCAGTCGGTAAGGATGTTAGAAGAACGGGTCACGAGTCTGGAACGACGCCTCGCCAAGGCCCGGCAGACGAAGGCCTCACGACCGGGTTCGCGAAAGCGGCAGTAGCCGCTTTCACGTTACCGGACGACTCCCCTCCACCAAAACAGCTTCCCCCAATAGAACCCCGCCCACGGCATCAAGACGGCTGGGAGCGGCTCCATCACTCCCTGCATCATGGCGACTGCGGATGTTCCCAGCAGCAAGAAGGCACCGGCTGCGTAGGCCACTGGGACGAACGCACGGCCCGGATGCTTGATCGTCATCGGCCGCGGATCGACCTTCGACCGTTTCCCCGTCCTGCGCACCGCGGCGCGGATGCGCGCTGCAAACACCTCCGGCACAGAGTTGAGCAAATATCGATGGTAGACCGTTTGGCCAATGCCGCAGAGGCCTCCAAGGAGCAACAATCCGAAGCTCGCCAGGAACGTCATCCAGGTATACGTGTTTGTTGAAACGAATTGAGACGCCAAGCCGCCATGCCCCCCGAGCATGCAGTCTAAGCCCAATAGGCCTGAGGGAAGA
>DASTSI010000081.1:0-2862 GCA_035760745.1 Nitrospira sp.
CGGGCTCGGCAAGAACTGGAGAGCGGCCCATCCGTGAAGCGTCTACTGCGGCCTTTTGTGCCCGCAGAACGGCCGGAAGCCGCGAGGACATGGAGGGGGCTATGAGCGAGAGGCGAATGGCGACGTTCATGATCGCGGTAGGGGTCGGGGCGCTGGTCTCCGCCGTCGTGTCGGTGATCGGCAACCCATTTGCGGCCAAGGCCCAGGAGGCCAAGCACTATCAGTATCGTATTGTCGAAGTGTTGCACGATACGGACTCGATGCAGCGTACGCTGAACGAGTTCGGCAGCGGCGGGTGGGAGTTGGTTGCCGTCAGCGCGGGCGACATGACGTCGCCGCGGCTGATTTTCAAAAAGTAGAACGACCGTCGCGGCGGGAACAGCCGATCGTGCCCGCATCGCCGCCGTCGTGCTTGCCTCGGCGAACGCCCCTTCTGAAGCACACGGTGACGCGGGGCGTTCAGCTCTTCCCTTGTTTGGAAGTTCCCGGACCCGGTATTCCTTCCGGCCGCACAAATTACATTTTTGTAGGCCAACGCTGATAGACAATTCCCGCGACTGTTCTATATTCGCCTGACAAATCCGAACCTTGGTATGCTATGGACAGAAAACAACAGATTTTAAAGTCCTACGGTCAATATAGTCTCCAACTGGCTCAGCTTCTCAAGGACGGTGAAAAGCTGACCATGGATGATCAGGTCTTCATCGAGAATCATCTACTCATCGTTCAACTTGCCATCACGGCATTGAAGCACGGAAAGCAGAGCAAGCCGGCGCCCCTCAAATTGTAACGGAGCCGCTGCGGCGATGAGGCAAGCATTGATTGTTGACGATCACCCGATTGTCCGGGAGGGAGTGAAAGAGCTGCTTCAAAAGGCCTTTCCGTTCATCCTCATCAAGGATTCCTCCGGTGCGGACGGGGTCCTCAACGAAATGTGCTCGTGCCAATGGGCCTTCGTCGTGTTGGACATCAATCTGCCGGGACAGAACGGCATCGATGTGATCAAGAAGGCGCGAGTCTCGTGCCCGGATGTGCCCATCGTCGTGTTCAGCCTCTTTCCGGAACGCCAGTACGCTGCACGGGCGTTGAGGGCCGGTGCCGTCGCCTATCTGTCCAAGGACCGTCCCCCGCCCGATTTGGTGGAAGCCGTCGAGAGCGCCCTTCGGGGAGGACCGGCCAAGAAGCCCCGCGAACGAGCCGTTCCCGTCCTCTCCGATCGAGAAGTGCAGGTGCTGACCTATCTGGCAAAAGGCCTGAGCCGAAAGGAAATCTCAAAGGAATTGGGCATCGACGGCAAAACGGTCAGCACCTACAAGGCGAGGCTCTTGCAGAAGCTCGGTTTACGGAACATTGTCGAATTGATTCGCTATGCAACCGAGGAAGGCCTGATCGAGTGACGTGAGGCGCGACCTTCCTTCGTTCAATCCTGTCCCTCGCGTCTGTCCCCGCCTTCAGCACATCGGTGATTCCGCGGCATTCCTGCGCAGTTAGCGGCGCGACGAATGGCACCGCTCTTGCCGGCGCAAATTCCCTCGACGTAACGGGCCGGATGCGCCGAAGAAGGGAGCGATGCACGATGCATATCACTGAATTGGACCGCCATGCCGCGGCGTTCGTCAGGCAACTCGAGGAGCAGCGAAAGTTGGAGAAAAACCTCCTCCTGGAAAGGATTCGGGGCACCAGAGAGGGGATGGAGTCGGTCTTCGCCGATATCCGAAACCGGGTCGCGGCGTTGGACAAGCTGAACGGGTCAGCGAGCGCGACCTGCATCGCGCCGATCGGCTGGAGCCAGTTGATCTTCACCGGGGCGGACAGCGTCTCATGGCCGAATACCATCGGGTTCGGTGATCGAGACGAGACGCTCTGCAGGCTGGATCAGATCCGCTATCTAGAGGACACGAGCTACGCGCGGCTTGCCGGCAATCCGTATTACGTCGATCATGTCCTGCCAAGCAAGGCCGCGCAAGTTCGCGTGGGGGCCAATGCTTCAATGTGGGACACGCTGGGGTACTGCCACGTCGGGTACCTGACCATGCTGACCCTCCCTGCGTCGCTCGAACCCGCGACGGTCTCGGTGATGTCGCGGCTCAATACACTGTTCAATTGGGTCGAAGCCAATGCCGTCGGAGACGAGTGGTACGCCCAGGTCTCTGCGACGGCGCGTCTGTGGATGACCTATGACGGAGAGTTCCGGCAAGCTCCGCCCGCGCAGTTCGTCAACCTCCTTGCCTCGCCGAAGCAATTGCGGACGCACCAGGACGTGGCATCGGCGGCGCCGAGTGCGGCGCTCACGATGCAGGTCCATGTGTCGGCCGGCAGTGGTACCACGATCTCCATGTACGAAACGATGGAACTCGTGGCCACATCGCCAAACGGGCATGCCTATCTCGAGGGTGTCTTTTCGTGGGAACCGTTGGCCATGCACGTCCGCGAGGGGTGACGGATGCCGACAGGAGCCTCCGGCTGGTTTTCACAGGACCGAAAGTCAACCAGAACAACCGTGGTCCTTGACTCTCGCCCCCCGGCCGGAGTCTCCTTCGAGCATCCTGATGTGATTGGGCGCTACTGCACCATGCGCAGGAACTGTTGACCGCTGGAGAACGTTGATGCGGCGACCTTCGCGCCGTTCACGGAGACCTGGATATCGATTGATACGCCGCCGTTCGCGTTCAGCGCGGCGCTATTGACGCGTTCGAGGAAATCCGCCTTCTGCGTCCTGTCAAGTTGCACCCATCCTTTGTGATCCACTTCCACGGCCAACAGGCTGTCATTTGCAATTTCCGCCGCCAGCATCGGATCGATGAATCCTTGTCCCTGGAGATACCTGGCCGCCGTGGAGACCGCCTTCGCACGCTCAACTGG
>DASTSI010000082.1:0-10709 GCA_035760745.1 Nitrospira sp.
TTGACTCCATCATGCTCGTCGGGTCATCGAAAATCAGGCTCCGTGAGTCCGGGGGGGCATCACTCGAATCAAGGGAGCGATCCGGCCCAGACGAGAACAAGCCGAGGCGATGCGAGGCGGATGATGGTCCAGTATTTCAACCGCAGCGGGCGCATGACGGGTTCTGTCGGGCAACCCACCAATGGAAATCCACTTTTCGCGGCGTCTTCGTTGCCGGCAGGAGAGGAGGTAACGACCCTAGGAGGCGGATTCGAACAGGCCCAACTGCAGTTCTTCGGCTCGCGTGAAGGAGATGGGATATTTTTCGGTGAAGCAGGCGGTGCAATAGTGGCTCGCCGAGCCCGGAGCCGCCTTCAACATGCCGTCGAGGCTGAGATAGGCCAGGCTGTCCGCGGTAATGTATTTCCTGATCTCCTCGGTCGTATGACTGGAGGCGATCAGCTCCTTCTTGGTCGGCGTATCGATTCCATAGAAGCAAGGCGAAATGATCGGCGGAGAACTCACGCGCATGTGGACTTCTTTCGCGCCGGCCTGGCGGATCATTTTGACGATTTTTCGGCTGGTCGTCCCCCGCACAAGGGAGTCGTCGACTACCACCACGCGCTTCCCCTCCAGCACTTCCGGCACCGCGTTGAGCTTCACTTTGACGCCGAAGTGCCTGATGGATTGCTCCGGCTCGATGAAGGTTCTTCCCACATAATGATTGCGGATCAATCCGGTTTCGAAACGGATTCCTCCGCCTTCCGCATAGCCGAGCGCGGCCGGCACGCCTGAGTCCGGGACGGGAATGACGACGTCGGCCGGCACCCACGATTCGTGCGCCAACTGACGGCCGAGCGCCTTGCGGATCGCATACACAGCGCTCGAGCCGAAGATCTTGCTGTCCGGCCTTGCAAAATAGACGTACTCGAACACGCACATGGCGGGCTCCACTTTGCCGAAGGGATGATGGCTGTCCATCCCTTGATCGCTGATGACGATCACCTCTCCCGGCTCCACTTCACGGACATATTCCGCGTCGAGCAGGTCGAAGGCGCAGGTCTCCGACGCGACGATCCAACTACTTCGGAGCCTGCCGAGGCACAGAGGCCGCAGGCCGTGCGGGTCGCGGGCCGCGATCAACCCGTTGTCGGTCAGGAGGACGACGGAAAATGCGCCCCGCACCTGACTCAGCGCATCGATCACCCTGGCCAACAGCGTGTCGGCCCTCGAATGCGCAATGAGATGGATGATCACCTCGCTGTCGGACGTGGACTGGAAAATCGCGCCGTACGCTTCGAGTTCGTTGCGCAACACCTGCGCGTTGATGAGGTTGCCGTTGTGTGCGAGCGCCAGGTTGCCGAGGGCAAAATTCACGGTGAGGGGCTGGACGTTCTTCAGGTCGTTGCCGCCTGCCGTGGAATAGCGGTTATGCCCGATCGCCATATGTCCCGGCAGCCTCTCAAGAGCGGCTTTGTCGTAAATATCGGCGACCAGCCCCATGCCTTTCTGAACGAAGAACTGATCGCCGTCGGCGGAGACAATGCCCGAAGCCTCCTGACCCCGATGCTGCAGGGCATAGAGGCCGAGATAGGCGAGGTTCGCGGCCTCTTCGTGGCCATGAATTCCGAAGACCGCACACTCGTCATGAAATTTATCCGGCATGATCAGGTGCATCACAGGATCACTCGTGCTTCGGTCGCTGATCGGGTTTACCGAACCGTCCCGCGGATCGGACTGGACCGCCGTTATCGTTCACCGAGTGTCCGCTCAATGGCATGGGCCCATTGGTCATGGAGCGTTGCGATCGGAAGATCGATCGTTTTCGTGGTCGAGCGCTCGTCTCCCACATACAGCGTGAGTCGATCGCCACCCACCCCGCCGATCACTGCTGCCGGCACGCCCATTCTCCCGGCCTGGTCCAATATGGCTTGTCGATTGGCTGGCTTCGCGGACAATACGATTCGAGACTGACTTTCGCCGAAGAGGAGGGCGTCCGTTCTCAACCGGCCGGGAACTAATTTTACCACAGCGCCCAGCTTCCGGTCTTCCGATGAGATGCAGCATTCGGCGAGCGCCACGGCGAGCCCGCCGTCGGAGCAATCGTGCGCCGATTGTACGAGACTCGACCGGATCAATGCCAATACACAATGGTGCAGGGCCTGCTCGTGTTCCAGATTCAAGTAGGGAGGAGAACCTTGCTCTCTGTGGTGCATGACTTTGAGATATTCCGATCCGCCCAAATCGTCACGGGTCGCCCCCAGCAGAATAATATCGTCTCCCTGCGCCTTGAACCATTGAGTCATCGCGCGATCAGCCTGCTCGATGAGACCGACCATGCCCAACATCGGAGTCGGGTAGATCGACAGTCCGTTCGTCTCGTTGTAGAAGCTGACGTTGCCGCTCACGATGGGAACGTTCAGATGCTCGCAGGCATCCTTCATTCCCTCGATTGTGAGCACGAACTGCCACATGATGTCGGGCCGTTCCGGATTGCCGAAGTTGAGGCAATCGGTCAAACCGATCGGCTCCGCGCCGGAACAGACCAAATTGCGGGCCGCTTCCGCAACAGCCAAACGGGCGCCCTCGTAAGGATGCAGCAGACAGTACCGGCCGTTGCAATCCACCGTCATGGCGACGGCCTTCTCAGTTCCCTTCACCCGAACCACCGCCGCGTCGGACCCGGGCCGCACCATCGTATTCGTGCGGACCATATGGTCGTACTGTTCGTAGATCCATCGTTTGCTGGCAATCGTCGGCGAACCGAGCAGGGCCAGCAGCGCGGCGTTGGCATCTTTCACGTCGGGAACCGCGTCATAGTTTAGGTTCGTCAACAGATCCTGATACGCCGGCGGTGAATAGGGACGCTCGTACCGAGGTCCCTCGTCGGCCAGGGCCTTGGCGGGAATTTCGGCGACGACCGCGCCCTGATCCTTCACCCGCAGCATGCCGTCGGCCGTCACCTTTCCGATCACGGCGACGTCCAGGTCCCATTTCCGGCAGATCCTGATGCACTCTGCCTCCCTGCCCGCCTTCGACACCATCAGCATGCGCTCCTGCGATTCGGAAAGCATCAGCTCATACGGCGTCATACCGGGTTCACGGCGCGGCACATGCGTCAGGTCCAGCTCGATGCCGTTCCCCGCGCGCGACGCCATCTCGCAGGATGAGCTCGCCAGACCGGCGGCTCCCATGTCCTGAATGCCGACCAGCAAATCGTTCGCCATGAGCTCCAGGCAGGCCTCAAGCAGGAGTTTCTCCTGGAACGGATCTCCCACCTGGACGGTCGGGCGTCGCTGTTCCGAGGTGTCGTCGAAGGCATCCGATGCCATCGTCGCGCCGTGGATCCCGTCGCGCCCGGTCTTCGAACCGAAATAGATCACCGGATTCCCGACTCCCGCCGCCGTGCCACGAAAGAGCCTGTCCTTTTCCGCGATGCCCAGGCAGAAGACATTGACCAGGGGATTCAGCGAATAGATGTCGTCGAACCGCACTTCGCCGCCGACCGTCGGGACCCCCATACAATTGCCGTAGCCCGCGATGCCGGCCACCACGCCCTGCATCAAACGACGGTTCTTCGCCGTCTCGAGCGAGCCGAACCGCAACGCATCAAGCAGCGCGATCGGGCGTGCGCCCATGGTAAACACGTCGCGCAGGATCCCGCCCACTCCGGTCGCCGCGCCCTGATACGGCTCGATGAAGGAGGGGTGGTTATGGGATTCCATCTTGAACACCACGCAAAGGCCGCCGCCGATGTCCACTGCGCCGGCATTTTCCCCCGGCCCCTGCACCACCCGAGGGCCGGTCGTCGGCAGCTTCCGCAGATGAACGCGTGAGCTCTTGTACGAGCAATGCTCGGACCACATGACCGAGAACAGGCCGAGTTCAGTGAGATTCGGCTCGCGCTTCAGGATCTCGACGATCTTCTTGTACTCGTCGTCGGTCAGATTATGTTGCGCGATGACCTCTTTCGTGATGGGAACCGTCGTGATGCTCATAACCTCCTACACATCGCACTCACAGCGTTTCTGTCTCAACATGCTCACCTGCTGATCGAGCCGATCGAGCAGCACGCGTTGTCGCGCGCCGCCCGTCGCCCGGTTCTTCGGCAAGGGGCTGTGATGGCGATACCCGCGGGCGGTCATTTCGCTCACCAGCGCCTCATGCCGGCCGTAGAGCGCCTTCAGCTTTCCTTTCCATCGCAACGTCTCGGGATGCCGCGCGTAGCCCTTCTTGCCGTTCACAAGGACCGACCAAATCGCGTGGAGTTCCCGATGCTCGCTCAGGAGGTGCCGGCGGCAGAGCTTTTGGGGTGAGAGATCCCAAATGCGCATGGCATCACTGCCATTATCCGTCGTTGGCGCACCTGCTGCTCGGCAGGCGAGACCCGATCATACGCCTCATACGCCGACCAACTTTTTCTTGTTCAGAAAATCCGTCATCGATTGGAAGATGAGCCGCCCGTCTTCATTGCCGAGCATCGTTTCGGCGCAGCGCTCGGGATGCGGCATCATGCCAAGGACATTGCCCCGCGCATTGATGATTGCCGCGATGTTGTCCACCGACCCATTGGGATTCGAGTCAGGCGTCACCCTGCCGTCCGCGTCGCAGTACCGAAGCACCACTTGGGCATTCGCTTGGAGGCCGGCGAGCGTTACCGGATCGGTGTAGTAATTCCCATCCGCGTGGGCGATCGGAATCCTCAAGATCTGCCCCGGCTTACAGGCACCGGTGAACGACGTGGCGGCATTGTCCACCCTGACCCGAACATCCCTACAGACGAAGCGCAGGGAGCGGTTCCTCAACATGGCGCCCGGCAACAGGCCCGCCTCGAGGAGAATCTGAAAGCCGTTGCAAATGCCGATGACAAGCCCCCCGTCGTCGGCGTAGTGCTTCACGTCCTTCATCACGGGGGAAAATCGGGCGATCGCGCCGGTGCGAAGATAGTCGCCGTACGAAAACCCGCCGGGAATGACGACGGCATCTAACGCCTCGGGCAGCGGGTCCTTGTGCCAAATCATTTCAACGGACTGCCTCAGCACGTCCTTGAAGACGTATTGACAGTCGTGATCGCAGTTACTCCCCGGGAAAACCACCACGCCTATTTTCACGTCGTTCCTCTCGCGGCAGCCGAGTGCCTACGCCGGGCGGAGTGCGAAAACGAGCCGGCCCACCGACAGGCTCCGCACCTTCAATCCGAAATACTCACGTCAACTCGTAGCGATATTCTTCAATAATCGTGTTCGCCAACAACTTCTCGCACATCTGCCTCACGGCCGCGTCGGCCTTGGCCTTATCCTGCTCCGTCAAGTCCAACTCCATGTACTTGCCGACGCGCACATTGGCCGCGCCCTTGAACCCCAACGAATCGAGCGCGTGCTCGATCGCCTTGCCCTGCGGATCGAGAATGCCTTGTTTCAGCGTCACGTGTATTTTGGCTTTCACAGACCTCTCCTCACCATACCGATGCAATGCTCACGATTTCGACTTCTGCTCGCCGGCTTTGTGCAGTCCGTCGACATACCGGCGTATTTTGAAGATGCCTACCACGGTCGCCACGCCGCCCAAGGCCAGCGCGATAAACGCCCACCGCCAGGGCGAATCATCGAGCCGATAGGCCATCAACGCGACGACGGCCGCCCACACCAGCACCGCCGCCACCAACCCGTAATTTAAAAAGCCCCGGAGCATTCCGTTTTCCTTCTCTCCTCCCCCTGCAAGAGAGGAGGCGGACCGGACTTGTCAGGCGACATGCACGGAGGCTCGGGACACCGCATTCCCTGAACCAACACGCTCCGTGCGACGAACGGCGAGCACTGTCCGAAGTTGCGTTCGAGCTTGGCTCCGAGCGAAACGAGTTGCGCGGCCGAGGGTCGGGGAAGGGCGAGTGCAGTCGAGCCGGCGTGCCGGGGCCTAAACGCACCGGCCCGACCCACTGTGGACCCTTTCTCAGATTCATCCACAGACTCTTTTCAGGACCTCTTGGTACGCTTCTTCAATTTTTCCCAAGTCTTTTCGGAATCGATCTTTATCCATCGATTCTCGCGTCCCCGCATCCCAGAAGCGGCACGTATCGGGGGAGATCTCGTCGGCCAAGATCAATTGCCCGTCGTGAAGACCGAATTCCAGCTTGAAATCGACGAGGATCATCCGGCGCTCAAGAAAGAAGGGCTGCAGAATGCCGTTGATCTTCAGCGCCAACCGTCTGATTTCCACCAACTGCTCGGGGGTCGCCAACTTGAGCAGCCGGACATGGTCGTCGGCGATGAGCGGATCACCGAGCGCGTCGTTCTTATAGTACCACTCGACGATGGCCGGCTGGATCGGCTCTCCCTCCTTCAACCCGAGACGTTTCGCCAGGCTTCCGGCCACCACGTTGCGCACCACCACCTCGACCGGGACGATCGTCACTTTCTTCGTCAGCATCTCACGGTCGCTCGGGCGCTCGACAAAATGGGTCGGAACCCCGTTTTGCTCGAGCAACCGGAAGAGCCGCTCGGACACCTTGTTGTTGATGATGCCCTTTTCGACGATCGTCCCGCGTTTTTGCGCGTTGAACGCCGTGGCGTCGTCCTTGAAATACTGCAGGACGCGATCCGGATCTTTCGTGGCAAAGATCTTCTTCGCCTTGCCCTCATACAGCATCGTGCCGGCCGTCATGGCTGCCTCATGAACTACTGCGCAAGGATCTCGATGATTTCGTCGAGGGTGGTCGCGATGCCCAGCAACGTGGGATGCCCCAGGCGGCGCGTATATTGAAATTCTTTCACCTTTTCCAACGACAGAATGAGATTGTGAAAGTCCTCGAGCTTCGACGTCTCGAAATACGTGATGAAATCGACGTCGTCGAGACCGGTGGAATGGTACAGCTTCCGCTTCACGGTCTTGTGATAGGGCAGCGCGGCGGCCGTGTGTTCTTGCATCATCGCCGCCCGCGTGTCGTGATCGAGGCCCCACCACTCGGCGCTCTTTTTGACGGGCATCACGATCGCATACGGCCGTTGGCCGGGGTCGCTTGGGGCCTTGAGATCGGCTTTCATCTGGTCGCCGAAACCCGGCACGTAATTGGCCTTCTTGGTCAAGCCCTGGAGAATCAGCACCGTCTTCAGATCCTTCCCAATGAGGGTGCTCCGGAGGTCCATGAGAAACTTTTGCGTGTCGCGAAGTTCGGTGGCGTGGATACGGAACACAATATCGGCATGGTCGGAGAGTCCCCTGGTCAGATACACATCGATGGCGACCTTCTCGCGATGCTGCTCCACGACCCCCTTCATCGTGGTGAGATGCGCGATCCTCGTCGCCTGATCCTTTTTGGCCCAACCGTCGTCCAGAACGAACGCGGCGAACGTGCCATAGACGCCCGGCTCGCTCAACAATTTCTCACGGTCGGCCGCTGCCAGTGCCGCCGGAAGCGAGAACGCCGACAAGATCATCATACCCATCACTGCGCCGATACCGCGGTGCCATCGAATCGTCATGTCCCCCCCTTGGTGGTTTTTGTGGAATTCCGCCGCCGCGCCGCGCGGAACACCCGGCTGAAAATCTGATCCAGATGCCGAAGATAATACGTGGGAGTAAAGCAGGCCTCGATCTCTTTTTTCGTCAAGTGGCCGGTGATGAACGGGTCCTTGCTCACCAATTCATGTAATCCTCCGGCCCCCTGCCACGAGGCCATCGCGTTGCGCTGAACGGCTTCATAAGCCTCCTTCCGCTGCGCGCCCTTGCCGATCAACGTCAGGAGCAGACGCTGCGAATACACCAGCCCGCCAGTCAATTCCAAGTTCCGCTTCATGCGGTCGGGATAGACGACGAGGTGCTTGATGAGCTCTGTCACCCTCGCCAACATATAATCAATCAGAATGGTGCTGTCGGGCATGATGACCCGCTCGACGGAGGAATGGCTGATGTCCCGCTCATGCCAGAGCGCGACATTCTCCATCGCCGCCACGCTGTTCGCCCGCACCAGCCTCGCCAGCCCGCAGAGATTCTCGGACACGATCGGATTTCGCTTGTGCGGCATCGCGGAGGAGCCCTTCTGTCCCTCGGAGAAGAATTCCTCCGCCTCCAACACTTCGGTCCTCTGCAAATGCCGGATCTCCGTCGCAATCTTTTCGATGGTCGCGGCAAGCAACGCCAACGCCGTCGAGAACGCGGCGTGCCGGTCCCGCTGCACGATCTGATTGGACACCGGATCGCAGGTAAGGCCGAGCTTCGAGCAGACATACTCCTCGATATCCGGGCCTTGATGCGCGAACGTGCCCATCGCGCCGGACAATTTCCCGACGGCAATGTCGCTCCGTACGCTTCGCAGGCGTGCGAGATGCCGTCCGATCTCCTCGTACCAAATGGCGAGCTTGAAGCCGAACGAAATGGGCTCGCCGTGGATTCCGTGCGACCGGCCCACCATGACGGTGTGCTTATGGCGAAGGGCCTGCCGCTTCAACACCTCCATGAAATCCTCGACGTCCTCCAGGATAAGGTCCAGCGCTTCGGTCATCTGCACGGCAAGCGCGGTATCGACGACGTCCGACGACGTGAGCCCCATGTGGAGGAACCGATGCTCCGGCCCCACGCTGTCCGCCAGTGATTCAAGAAACGCGATCACATCGTGCTTGGTGACCTTTTCGATCTCCGCGATGCGAGCGACGTCGATCTTGGCCCGTTTGCGGATCTTTGCCGCCGTCCCCCTTGGCGCCTGCCCGGCGCGCTCGAACGCGGCGCAAGCCTGGAGCTCGACCTCCAGCCAAATCTCGTACTTGTGCCGGAGATCCCAGATGGCCTTCATTTTCGGTCGGGTGTACCTGTCGATCATCAGAGTGCTGCGTGCCGGGTGTTGCGCGCCTGGAGAAAGCCTTCTCTTCCTCTTAGGCGTGACGCCTCACGGCCGATGCCTCGCGTCTCTTCGCGTCCAGCTTCGGCTCGCTGGCCAGGATCTTGTCCAGAATGCCGTTGACGAACTTCGCGGCTTCCTCATCGCCGAAATCCTTCGCCAAGTCGATCGCCTCGTTCATGGTCACTTTGGCCGGCACCTCGTCCAGCCACAGCAGCTCATAGGCACCCAAGCGGAGGATGTTCCGGTCGACGACCTGCATGCGATTGACCGTCCAGTTCTTCGCGTACCGGGCGAGAACCGCATCCAGATCCTGCCTGTGTTCCAGGACGCCCCGCACAAGGCTCTCGGCGAAGGCTTTGACCTCCGCGCTCGCCTTGCATTGATTCCAGAACTCGTCCAGCCAGACACCCGACTGGCCGTGAATGTCATACTGAAAGAGGATCTGCAAGGCCCGTTCACGGGATTGGTGCCGGCTGCCCATCTTACTTTTTCCGACGTGCCGGCTTCCGGCCCACTCCCCCGTTCATCACCGGCACGTCGGATCCCTGGCGTGCTTCTCCCTTGAGCAGACGCATGACCGTCGCCATTTCGATCGCCGACTTGGCGGCTTCGCCTCCGCGGTTGAACTTGCCGGGATCCGCACGCTCGATCGCCTGCGCCACCGTGTCCGTCGTCAGTACGCCGAAGATGATCGGCACATCGGCGTCCAGCGCCGCTTGGCCGATCCCTCGGCTGGCCTCCGCGCTGATGTAGTCGAAATGCGGCGTATCCCCGCGGATTACAGCGCCCAGGCAAATCACGGCATCGAACCGCTTGGTGCCCGCCAAGGTCCTGGCCGCAAGCGGAATTTCGAAGGCGCCCGGCACCCGGACGACTTCGATATCCTCCGCCTCCACACCGTGCTTTCGCAGTTGCTCGACGCAGGAACCGAGCAGCTTGCTCGTGACGAACTTGTTGAACTTCGAGACGACGATCCCGAACTTCAACCCCGTCGCGTTATGCGAGCCCTTGCGAAGTTTCATTCTTTCTTTCTCTTCTCCGCCTCCCGGTTGCGCAGGTTGAGAAAATCCACAGGGCGACCGGGATGGTGCCCACTGCGTTCACGAAGGACGCGCGCCCGCGCCACAGGAACGACCGTATTGCCCTGCTCATACTTTTCTCAAAATGTGCCCCAGCTTTTTTTTCTTGGTCCTCAGATATTTAACGTTCGCCTCGCGCGGCTGAATTTCGATCGGCACTCGCTCCACGACGTTCAGTCCATATCCTTCGATGCCGACGATCTTGCGCGGGTTGTTGGTGATGAGCTTGATGGCATGGAGCCCGAGGTTGACGAGAATCTGCGCGCCGACGCCGTAATCGCGCAAATCGGCCTTGAAGCCCAGCTTGAGGTTCGCCTCCACGGTGTCGCTACCCTTGTCCTGCAGCGAATACGCCTTGATCTTGTTGAGCAGCCCGATGCCCCGGCCCTCCTGGTTCAGATAGAGCAGGACGCCGCGCCCGTCCTTTTGAATGATCTCCATCGCCTTGTGGAGCTGATCCCGGCAATCGCAGCGCAGAGACCCGAGCGCGTCGGCCGTGAGACACCCCGAGTGGACCCGAACCAGTGTGGGTTCGCCGTTGTCGACCCGCCCCTTCACGAGGGCGATGTGCGTCACCCCGTCGATTTCGCTCTCGAAGGCAACCGCTTCGAACTCGCCGAAGATTGTCGGCAACCTGGCACTCGCCACACGCTTGACGAACGTCTCCCGGCGCATCCGGTATTCGATGAGGGCCTTGATCGTCACCATCTTCAGCTTGTGGGTCTTGGCGAACTTCGTCAATTCCGGCACGCGCGCCATCGTCCCGTCTTCGTTCATGATTTCGCAGATCACGCCGGCGGGATAGAGCCCCGCGAGCC
>DASTSI010000083.1:0-5017 GCA_035760745.1 Nitrospira sp.
ATGGCACGGGGATCCGTTCCGTCTTTGGCGTGAGCCAGCTGGGTCAGCTCGGAACGAATGGCGTCGACCTCCTCCGGGGAAATCAGATGACCGGCTTCCCGCAGTGATTTTTCCGCCGTCTTCATCAACGCCTCGGCGTCCAATCTGGCCTCGATCAAGCGGCGGGCATTGATGTCGTCCGCGGCGAATTTGAAGGACTCTTCGATCATCCGCTCGACTTCCGAATCGGATAAGCCGTACGAAGGTTTCACCTCAATTGACTGGCTCTCACCTGTCCGCAGGTCCTTGGCCGTCACGTTCAGGATGCCGTTCGCGTCGATCAGAAACGTGACTTCGATCCTCGGTACCCCGGCCGGAAGCGGAGGCACTCTAAGTCGGAACCGCGCGAGACTTCGGTTGTCCCCGGCCAGTTCACGCTCGCCTTGCAGGATGTGAATGTCCACGCCCGTCTGCCCGTCTACGTATGTCGTGAACAGTTCCTTGGCGCTTGCGGGGATCGTCGTGTTTCGTCGAATGAGGCTGCTCATCACGCCGCCCATCGTCTCGATGCCGAGCGAGAGAGGCGTGACGTCGAGAAGGAGCATATCGGTGGTGCCGCCGCTCAGCACGTCGGCTTGCACCGCTGCGCCGAGCGCGACCACTTCGTCGGGATTCAGGTCGCAATGCGGCGGCCTCCCGAAGAGCGCCTCCACCCGCTGACGCACAAGCGGCATGCGCGTCGCCCCCCCGACGAGCACCACTTCGTCGATCTCGCGGGGAGCAAGCCCTGCGTCCTTCAGCGCCATCCGGCACGGGGCCAAGGTGCGGTCGATGACGCCCGCGGTGATGGATTCCAGTTGGTCCCGGGTCAGCTCTCTCGTGAAGCGTCCACGACCATCGGGTAGTTCGATAGAGACGTCGGTCTTCAGGTCATCGGACAGACGGCTCTTTGCCTGCTCGGCTTCCAGGCGGAGCGCCTGCATCTGGTCGGGGAAGGAGCGCAGGTCCAGGCCATGGCGGTCGCGTATGTCGCCCAAAAACCGTTCGACCAGCAGCCGATCCAGGTCGTCACCTCCGAGGTGCGTATCCCCGTTGGTTGCGAGGACCTCGAAAATCCCGTTCTGCAATTTCAAGATGGAGATGTCGAACGTGCCTCCGCCGAGGTCGTACACAGCGATCGTGCCCTGCGTCTTGTTCTGGAGTCCATACGCCAGCGAGGCGGCCGTCGGTTCGTTGATAATGCGCAAGACCTCGAGACCGGCGATGAGCCCCGCATCTTTGGTCGCCTGCCGTTGGCTGTCGTTGAAATACGCCGGAACCGTGATGACGGCCTTCGTGATGCTTTCTCCGAGCTGCGCCTCGGCTCGTTGTTTCAGTTCCTTGAGAATCATGGCGGAAATTTGCGGCGGGGAGTAGCGCTTCTCGCCGAGCTGAATTCGGATGACCCCTCCCTCTTCCGTGACGGAATATGGGAAGTAGGGCAATTCACTCTGCACGTCCGACAGCCCTTTTCCCATGAACCGCTTGACGGAATAGACGGTACGCTCGGGATTGCGGGTCAAGTGCTCCTTCGCGGAATTTCCCACAATGAGACCGTTGTCCGTCAGCGCGACGATGGAGGGGACCATCCTCCGGCCGTTCCGGTCCGGGATGATGCGAGGCTCACCGTCTTTCATGTACGCCACGAGAGAATTTGTCGTCCCGAGATCAATGCCGACAATGCGTGTCATGGTTCCCCGATCGTGTTTACAAGGTCGTTGACGATGTTGTGTACGTAGGTACGGTTCGACAGCAGATCGCGCATGTGCTTCAGGAGGCGTTCCCGCTCCGCTCGCGCATCAGTGGTGGCCTCGCCGCGGTCCTGAAGCGCATCCCATTCGGCAAAGACCTGCTGGAGTTGGGATTCCATGTCCTGCTTTCGCTGTTCCAAGCGGCGTTGTTCCGTCTCCAGCGAATCGCGCAAGCGCCGGCCTTCCTCCGAACTGCGATCCGAAGCGCGGTACTCTTGGAGGATGTCCTGTAACTCCAAGATTTCCTCGAAGAGATCGGCCGGAGGAGACGTTCTGATGTCCTTGGCTGACCCCGCTTCAAGAGCCAAGAGATACTCCGCCCGTTGGATCGGGTCACGAAGCGTACGATAGGCGGTGTTCAGCACGGCGGCGTTGCTGAGACTGATCGCCTGTTCCGTCGGACTCTTCGTTTGGTAGAAGTCCGGGTGAAAGGCGCGGCTGAGCTCATAAAACTTCGCCTCGAGGGCTCGCGGATCGAGCGTCAGGCGCCGCGGAAATCCGAGGCACGTGAAATAGTCGGTGTCTTTCGACACCGGTTGCACCTTCACGCAGCGCTCGCAAAAATATTCTCCGGATATCTCCGACTGACAATGCCAGCACATACTGCGGGCCATTTGCAGCTCGCGCCGGCTGTCCGTTGTGCGTGATTGGCTCATAAGCAAGAACGGGCATGGCAGTCGCCATGCCCGCCTCGATTCTTCGCACGTGCCCAAGCTTCTAGGTCAAGCCGAGAACGATTCCCCGCATCCGCAGGTCTTATTCGCATTCGGATTGACGAATTTGAATGAACCGCTCATCAGGTCCTTCTGATAATCGAGCTGCGTGCCTTGAAGGTAGATCGCGCTCTTGGCGTCGACGATCACTTTGACGCCGCCGAACTCATAGACCTGGTCGTAGGGGCCGATCTTTTCGTCGAAGTTGATGGTATAGCTCAAACCCGAGCAGCCACCGCCCTTCACGCCGAGACGCAATCCTCCCTCGGTGAGCCCCTGAACGTTCAGGAGGCGCTTGACTTCCTTCACGGTCGCCTCGGTCAGCGTGACCACCGGGGCCTGAGTGCTGGCGTTCGTCTGTTCCATGAGCGCTCCTTAGCCGGTCTTACTTGGACCCGGCTTTCTTTTGATAATCGGCCAGCGCCGCCTTGATCGCATCCTCCGCCAGGACCGAGCAGTGAATCTTCACGGGCGGCAGGTTGAGTTCCTGGACGATGTCGGTATTCCGGATCTTTTGGGCTTCTTCGATCGTTTTCCCCTTGAGCCACTCGGTGGCGAGGCTGGAGCTGGCGATCGCGGACCCGCAGCCGAAGGTCTTGAACTTGGCGTCCACGATCGTATCGTTTTGTACCTTGATCTGAAGCTTCATCACGTCGCCGCACTCCGGTGCGCCCACCATGCCGGTGCCGACCCCTTCCTCGTCCTTCTTGAAGCTGCCCATATTGCGGGGGTTGTTGAAATGATCGACGACCTTATCGCTGTACGCCATTATTTCCTCCTTCGCCGTTCGTCGTTCGTGAAGCCATCCGTTGGAAAGGAGCTTCACATATTACAGGTAACTGTCCTGCCTCAATGCGCCGCCCATTGGACGGACTTCAGATCGACGCCTTCCTTCGCCATCTCATACAGCGGCGACATTTCCCGCAACTTGGTGACGACTTCAACGACCTTCTTGATGGTGTAATCAATCTCCTCATCCGAATTGAAGCGTCCGAGGCCGAAGCGAATCGATGAATGCGCGAGCTCCGTTCCGACTCCGAGGGCGCGCAGGACGTAGGAGGGCTCGAGCGTCGCGGACGTACAGGCCGAGCCTGAGGACAGCGCAATGTCCTTCATCCCCATCAATAATGATTCGCCTTCAACGTACGCGAACGAAATATTCAAATTTCCTGGAAGACGCTCAGTCGGATGGCCGTTGAGGTAACTTTCTTCAAGGGCCGCCATGATATCCGTCTGGAGTCTATCGCGCATCTTGGCGAGCCGAATCGCCTCGGCGCCCATTTCGTGCTCGCAAAGCTCGCAGGCTTTCCCGAATCCGACGATCAACGGAACCGCCAGCGTCCCCGACCGCATGCCGCGCTCATGACCGCCTCCGTCCATTTGAGCCGCAATTCGGACGCGAGGATTCTTTTTTCTGACATACAGCGCGCCGACCCCTTTGGGTCCGTAGATCTTGTGCGCGGAAAAGGACATGAGATCGATGCCCATGCTTTGTACGTCGACCGGGATCTTGCCCACGCCCTGCGTCGCATCACAGTGAAACAGGACCCCTCGCTCCTTGGCGACCTTGCCGATCTCCTTCACCGGATTGATCGTGCCGATTTCATTGTTCGCCAGCATGACGGAGATCAGGATGGTCTTGTCGGTGATCGCGTTCCGCACGTCCTCCGGGTTCACCATGCCGTACCTGTCCACCGGCAGATACGTCACCGTCGCGAGCCCTTTGGCCTCCAGCGACTTTGCGGTGTCGAGAACGGCGCGGTGTTCCGTCGATGAGGTCACGATGTGGCGGCCCTTCTCCTTGTACATCTCCAGCACGCCTTTGATCGCAAGATTGTCCGATTCGGTGGCGCCGCTGGTGAAGACGATTTCCTTCGAATCCGCCTTGATCAGCTTGGCGATCTGCTTGCGGGCGGTCTCCACCGCTTCTTCGGCCTCCCAACCGAAAGCATGATTCCGGCTGGCAGCGTTGCCGAATTTCTCCATGAAATACGGCAACATGGCATCCAGGACTCGGGGATCCATCGGAGTGGTGGAGTGGTTATCGAGAAAAATAGGAAGCTTCATCATTCGACTCCTTGCGTCGTGGCCGATTGAATGGTGATCAACGGGGTCCCGCCGAGCATATCCTGAAGCGTCATGCTGCTCAGCAGCTGATAGATGCTGTCCTGAATCTTCAGCAGAGGCGTGCGGATGTTACAATGCTCTCGCTGGAGGCACATTTCTCCCTCTCTCTCATGCGAGCAGTCGGTGATCCCAAGCGGTCCCTCGATGCTTTCCAATATCTGCGCGATCGTGATCTCCTTGGCGCTCCGGCCGAGCAGGTACCCTCCTTTAGGGCCGTTATGGCTTTCGATCATTCCTTGCTTGGCCAGGGTCTGCAAAACTTTCGCAAGCAACTCGAGGGGAATGTTGTACTCCTCCGCAATTTCCTTCGTATTCACCACACGCCCGGGCGTCACATCTCCAAACTGAACGGAGGCGATATGCTGTAACGCCATCAACGCGTAGTCGGCTTTCTTCGAAATCTTCAAC
>DASTSI010000084.1:0-26283 GCA_035760745.1 Nitrospira sp.
CATCATCAATCTGCTTCTGTACTGCGCTGCCCGGGAGGATCGCGGTTTCTCCATCAAGTTCCTTTGCTTCGTCTAGGAATGGCCGATGTCCCAGTGCAACCAAGTGATCGTACAGCTGTTTTGCTACAGCTGTTCCATCGCTTGCCCTATAGGAAATGAAGATTTTGCTGTCTCGGCCTTGTAGGCGGAGGCCCAACATTCCACCAACTCGATTTACGAGTCGCCCAGGCTTTTCAGAATCGTAGGGCAACGCTTTGATTGCGGCAGCTGCCTCTGGCGGCTTCGGAAAAGTCACATCGACGGCGACGGGCAAGAGAAGCGCTGTGCCTCCACGGCTTTGCATATACTGTGAGATGAATGTGTTGCCTGAGAGCGGGAAGTCCTTTTTGTCATAAATGACGATGAGTAGGTCATCCCATGAAACATCGCTGGGCCAAGCCGCTGCGGAGTCGGCACTGATGCATTCGACAACTATGTGGTCCGCGAATGCCGTCATGAGATGTTCAGCAATTTTCTGAGTAATGTCCTGACAGCCGTCCTGGTATAAGATGACAACCATGTCCTTGGATAACCTAGCGCTTGAGTGACTCTAGAAGTATGCCATTCTTAGTCTGCCCGGGTTGCCAAACGCATAGCCGCCTATCTTCGGAGAAATCTAAGTGCCGATACAGGCCGAGATATTCGCTGCCATAATTGCTGTAGCCATCCGTCGTGGGTATCAATAGAATCCGGTCATTATCTTTTCTGGCATCAGCAAAGCCGATTTCCCATGGACACCAACGTGACTTCAGGGAATTGGGCGTCGCTAAGAAAACGAAGTAGTTCATTTCCACGATTCTCTTCTTGATTGCTTGTGCCGTTGCGCTGGTTGGCGACTCTGGCATTGAATCATCCTCCCAATCCACATAGACTTCCCAACCTGCTTCTCTCCAAAAAACCATTAGTCCCTTTACGATGTCTTGATCTAAATGGCTGTGGCACAGGAAAACGGTCGGCAGTTGGTGGATGCGAGCCTCAGTAAGCGATTTTGCTAAGGTGCTCCTGTATCTGGCCGCACCACCTCGAAGTTCGAGCAGTGATAGCATGCGACTTCCTTATTATCGTCCTACAGCGGACGCCGCGTCATCTACCCAATTTGCAAAGTTGTTATAGCCGTCGTCCTTTACCCAGTCATAGGTTTTGTATATCTGTGAGAAAGGAACACTCCTATCGTTCCTCTTAATGGTCCAATAATCCAGCGGGTTCTTGCCCTGTACGTCAGTCCCGGTTTGTGGATCTTTTACATTGTGTATGTAAACGCCAAGAATGCCCTTTTTTAGTTCATAACTCCGTTTTATCTCGTGAAGTACCCATTCCCGATAATACGTCTCCGCTCCTATGAGCACGACTGTAACCGACGTGCCGGCGAGTTGCTCTTCAATCCATTTCTCAATGCCCGTTCTTTTAATCGCTTCCCATTCCGCGCTATCGCAGAAAGGTTGAGCCTCTCCGTTCGCGCGAACGACCCACGATTTGCGTATCTGAACAACGCGGCGTATGTCGCGGTCATAATGAAAGCTAAAGAAGACCCGTCGAGCCATGGCATCCTTCCGTGATTAGGGTAATTCAGAATGCGAAATGCGAGAAATTCCTACGCCGAATAAATCAGAGAAGTCAATCCTTATGGCGACTTGAAGTTACTGTCCCTCTTGGCCCACTGGTCATGATCATGGCATCGTAGCAATCCAGATTGACAGGCGTGCTAGGTCTCCGGTCCCGGTAAGGCTTGCTATCGCACTGCGAGATTCATTGGAGGGGAAATAGAGATGACCGTCGAGAGGCGAGACAATTTACCTGTGATTGGGCTGAGAATACTGCTGCCATAAAAACTCCAGCTCTTCATCCGGCTCGATGGTGCAGCTGATGGGATCGCCAAGATTCGGAAGGGTTTGCCCAAAAGAGCTAATGCCGGCGCAAAACAGAAAGAGCAACGCCAGACTTTTAGACAGAACGCTGCGACTCCCCCAGTAGACATAGAGGAAACCGCTAAGGACAATCAGCGCCAAGGGAAATAGAAACATATCGAAGGACAAGATAGGAGCAAACCTTGTTGGATCGATCATGCGGAGACTTTACTCCAATTCGCTCGACCTGGTCTAGGAGAGCATCCTAGGAAGTAACCATCTGCCCAATGCCATCGCCACTGTACAAGAGCTCGATCCTCGATGGGGGCCACTAAGTGGCACCGCATCGTGTAACGCTTTGAATTTTATAAGTGCGGTTTGTCACATTTGTCACCATTCACTCTTCTTATGTTCTTGAATTTCCTCAATTTCCTGTTGCCCTGAAAAGGCTGGTGTCGACAGTT
Organism: Nitrospira sp.; assembly: GCA_035760745.1. Classification (GTDB taxonomy): domain Bacteria; phylum Nitrospirota; class Nitrospiria; order Nitrospirales; family Nitrospiraceae; genus Nitrospira_C. Next base: position 2,348 of record DASTSI010000084.1, read on the forward strand.
CGATTCTGTCCCTCGGCACCACGTGCAGGAGCTGGGACCCCGTGATGTCCCAGCTGGCTGTGTAGGCGTCCCATCGGATGCCGAGAGCCGATGTCAGTGGGCCGTTTCACAAAAGTCCGGCGACTGAGGTGAATGGCCCTCGACGATGGCAATCATCCCTTCAGCTCCAACCCAACTAGCTTGCCCGTTGATAGGCTCGCGAAAGAGCCCATTCAGCTCTGCAAGAGCTTCTAAGATTACCCTGGCAACGGTGGCTCTTGGCCTCGCGCTCTCATCATGCGCGACAACTCCATTGCCCCTGCATACCTCTGTCGGGACCCTCAATATCCGAAAAGCGCCGTTGACTGCCGCGCTGATCATGCCGGACAACATGAAAAACGCCGTATCGATGCAAGAGGTATCCTGTGCCGGAACCTTTGCTATACCCATCGGCTCAGAGCTCAATACAGGATTGACGCAAGCGTTCTCCCAGGTTTTTGAATTCGTTCATGTGGTAGAGGACAAGAGCGAAGCGACGGATAACGACGTCCTTGTCGAAATGGTCGTTCCTGAACTCCATGCCGAAGGTCACTGCGGATCTCGAAGGACGTTGTACGCGACCGGGCCCTTATATTTCCTCCTTATTATATTTATTACTCCCTCGGACACCTATGAAGCTCATGCGGCACTGACCGCAACAGTTTCAAGCAGTGAAGGACAACAACTGCTGGGCGAGACGTTCAGGTCGAAGGTACACAGGAAGGACACCATTACCGACTACAGCGCTGATCGGAGGTTTGCCGTCGAAAACGTCTTCCGGGAGTCGTTAACTGACAGTATCCAGCAACTGAGCCGTGCCTTGGCGAAGTCGCCTCAATTGCGCGAGCACGCCGATCGGCGGAAGAGCAAATCGGGCGAGCGACCCTAACAATCAGTGAACGGCGGAATTGGTCCGACGTCTGGAACCACGTGGAGTCGCGTGGACTCGGACCGCGTTCGAGACGGATCACTGCCTCGCCAATCGCTCGAAATGATAGACTGCGATCGCAACCGTTGCAGCAACGTTCAGTGATTCGACACGGGGGCTGAGCGGAATCGTGAAGCGCCGGCTCGCCCGCTGAAGCGTCTCTTCGGACAGTCCCTGCCCTTCGTTCCCAAAGGCAAGGATCAACCTTCCGGGTATAGATGGCACCTCGCGGATCCCGACGACTCCCCGCCCCCCGTGAGCGACGGCTGCATAGACCTCGCACCCCTTCTCCATCAGTGAGGCGACGTCGACGCCTGTAAATATCGGGACAGTGAGCACCGTCGCCGCGGAAGCGCGCACGACCTTGGGATTGTAGGGATCGGCTGAATCGGAACTCAACCACAGCGCGCTCACATCGAGCGCGGCGCTCGTCCTGATGATCGCGCCGAGGTTGAGAGGGTCCCGAATGGATTCACCGAAGACGCCCAAGACGGTCGGTTGGGAGAAAACCCTGTCTTCCTGCCAGGTCGGCTGCGCCGCAACGGCCAGCAGACCTTGAGGCGCCTCCACGTCGGAAAGGCGGGCAAACGCTTGCTCTCCACAGAGATAGGATGGTACCGACAAGGCTTCGCGCAAGCGTCGGTCCTGGTGGGACTCCCGTTCCACATAGGCAGGGGTCAACACGAGTTCCCGTACCGACGTCGGGTGTCGCGTCAGAAGGTCTCGGACGGCCCTGGCACCTTCAATGATGAAGGTGCCTTCAGCCGTTCGTGCTTGCTTATCCCGGGACAGGGCTCTGATTCGAGAGGTTTGCGCGCGGCTCAGGAGCGGAAGGGACGAAGGCACCTCGGCAAGCGCGGTGTTACCGGCGTTTCCGTCCGGACGCCGCTTCCGCAGCTCTAATGCGCTGTGCACGAGCTTTCGCCCGTTTCAGCGCCGTGAGCTTGAACTTGGTCCGATCATCCTCGTGCTGCAGTTGTTCCATTTGGGACTTCAGATAGGCCTTCTCCTGGCGATGAAGGGTGGCACACTCTTCCTTCGACAACGAGATCCAGTCCCCGCTGCTTCGGGCTCTCTTGATTCGGTCTTCCAGGGATTCGCGCAGCTGCTTAGTTCGCATGGACAACAGCGACTTCAATGCTTGCCGCCGGCGTTGGACTTCCTCTTCCTCCGCCATAATTCCACGAATATCCGTCCCCAGCATAACTTCCTCCTCAAACGTTGAGTATAGTCAGGCAGCCGACATTCTACTCCATTTCAATGTTCACCTTCCACTCAGGGGAATTGATCCTAACATATTGAAATAATGCGTGAACTATCAATTTCCCCAGACTCGTTGCCGTTGCGGCCGGGCGGTGGATTGAGTATCATCGGGCCATGCCGGTGGGTGCTCATATCCAAGCCTGGAGAATCTCAAAGAGGAGAACTGTCGACGATCTGGCGCAGGAAGTTCGCGTCTTGCCTTCAGTACTTCAAGACATTGAATCCGAACTGGCCGACCCTCCAGCCTCGACCTTGGAGTCACTGGCAGCGGCGCTCAACATTCCCGTCTCGTGGCTCTTTTTCGATCCCTCCGCTTTCGAGCACCTCTTTCAGGACGTGGACACCGGAGAAACCACTATCCCAACCAGCCCTGACCCGGTGACAGACCGGATTCTGGCCGCCTCGCGTGTGGACCGGTCCTTGTTCGTCCTGCTGACGACTCTCATCCAGAGTGCCGAACCGAAACTGTTGAGAGCGGCCGAAATGAGCTTGCGGAGCCTGATGAAACAGACGAGACGGCCCACAGTTCCCTGGCAAACCCGGCCGTCTGGGCATTTCGAACCGCCGAGCGATTAACGCCGGCGCAAGAGCCACGCCTCTCCCAGTCAATCCGGCTCGGGCCTTCTCGCCTGCCGGGCTATCGCTTCCCCTCGGCACCCGCAGCTCTAAATAGCAGCCAGGCGACCAGCATGACGACGATCAGTCCCGGCCAGGCTCCAACCGGCGGCGTGACGAACATGGAAAAAGGATCCGGCCCAATTCCCGGCCAGATGACGGCCATCGCAATTGGTAGGGCAAGGATGATCCCCATCAGCGCTTCGCCGGTGATCAAACCGGCGGCGAAGAGCAGACCTCTTCCAGACGTACCTTCTTCGCCGAGGCGTTGTGAGGCCCATGCCGAAATGGCGCCGCCGAGAAATATGGCGGCCGAGAGTTTTAATGGCAGATAGATCCCGAGCGCGACCGCGAGAACCGGCAGGCGGAATGCCTTGCGCTTCGCTTCCTGGCGCTGATCGAACAGGATAACCGCGACGCCGATGGCGCCACCGAGCGCGACCAGAGGCCAGGGAAGTCCCGCCCCGAAGACGCTGCGAGTCAATCCCGCCATGAGCGTCGCTTGAGGCGCCGTCAATGGATGGGGATGGTCAGGCGTCGGTTCGCCGATGCCGTATTTCGCCTGCAACAGGGAGAGCACGGGGGCGATCACCAAAGCACCGGTGACCACACCGACCACCTGCATGATCTGCTGCTTCCAGGGCGTCGCGCCGACGAGAGCGCCGGTCTTGAGATCCTGTAAGTTGTCCCCACCCATCGCCGCGGCACAACAGACTACGGCGCCGATCACAAGCGCGGCGGCTGGCCCTGACGGATGTCCTTGTCCGAGAAAGAACAAGAGCAGCAAAGACGACACCATGATCGTGGCAATCGTCACACCCGACACGGGATTGCTCGAGCTTCCCACGAGTCCGGCCATGTACGCGGCAACCGAGGAAAAGAGAAATGCTCCTGTCGCCATCACGACGGTCATCAAGAGCCCGATCCCCGGACTTCCGACCACGTCCGTGTATATCCAGGCCATGGGGACGAGCGACGCGAAGAACGGCACGATGATCCAGGGAAGCGACGCATCGCGCTCGGTCCTGGGAATCTTGGACCGCCCGAAGGAATCAAAAGAGGCGCCGTAGCTGGCCTTGAGCGCCATGAGGCTTTGCCACACCGGCTCCCGCAGTCTCGTCAATGTCCAGAGTCCCCCCACCAACATGGCGCCGATCCCGACATAACGGATCCGCGCGCTCCAGATCGCCTTGGCCGCGTCGAGCCCCGCGAGATCTGGAGGGAGGCCGTTCAGCAGCCCGTACGCAGGCATGAGAATCATCCATCCGACAAGGCCGCCCAAAAACACGACCAAGGACGTGTGCAGGCCCACGATGAATCCCACGGCCAGGAGCGCAGGCGAAAGATTGACTCCGGCATAGAACACCGATCGGCCGCTGTGCCACGCGCCTTCGAGGGACTCGGACCATAACCGAAAGCCGCTCTCGCCGAACTTCACTGCGCCACCGAGGAGCGCGGACCATAAAAGGTGCCGGAGACTGTTCTCCGCTTCCGAAGACCCGGTCCTGGTTCCCTGCTCTATCGCCCCCGCTTTCAGGACTTCCGCCGTCGCCACGCCTTCGGGGAACTTGAGACGCGCGGAGACGATCAGCGCACGCCGGAGCGGAATGGTACAGAGCACCCCAAACAAGCCGCCGATCCCGGAGATCATCACGGTCTGCCAATACGAGAATGCCGGCCAGTAGCCGATCAGCACCAACGCGGGTATCGTGAAGATGACCCCCGCAGCGAGTGCCTCGCCGCTGGACGCCGCCGTCTGCACGATGTTGTTCTCCAGAATATTGGAGCGCCGGAACAACCGGAGAATCGCCATGGACGCTACGGCTGCGGGAATCGAGGCGGAGACTGTCATACCGGCGAACAAGCCCAGATAGGCGTTGGCACCGGCAAGGACCGCGGCGAGGATCACCGACAGGATCAGCGACTTTGCCGTGATTTCAGGAAGCGAAACCGATGCCGGAACAAGAGGACCCGCAGCGACGGGAGGAGTTTCGCGGTCCTTTCTCAAGGAGTCTTGTGTCCCCATCGAACCGGTCGCTACACGATTTGCAGCACGAGGCACTTCAGATAGCGCGTCTCCGGCATCACGGCCAGCATGGGATGATCGGGTGATTGCCCCCGCTCCTCGAGCAGCCGGACGCTGCGTTTTGCATCCTTTGCCGCCGCGCAGACTGCCAGCCAAAATTCCTGTGAAGACACGTGGTGCGAACAGGAGCTGGTCACGAGAATGCCTTCGGGCTTCGTCAGCCGCATCCCTAGTAGGTTCACGTCCTTGTACCCGGCGAGCGCGCGAGGGACGGCTTGCTTGCTGCGGGCAAACGCCGGAGGGTCCAACAGCACCATGTCGTAGCGGCGGCTTGCCCGGTCCAACCGGCGGAGCTCGTCGAACGCATCAGCCGCCCGATAGACACAGCGGTCCCCGACGTTGTTGAGCACGGCATGGCGGCGCGCCAACGCCACGGCGTCCGCCCCGACATCCAAGCCTTCCACGGATTTCGCGCCCGCGAGCGCCGCATGCACCCCGAAGGCCCCGGTGTGACAGAAGACTTCCAGCACCTCGGCGTTCGCCGCCAACTTGGCGGCCGCCAGCCGGTTCACCCGTTGATCGCAGAACCATCCCGTTTTTTGCCCCTTTGCAACATCGACGAGAAAACGGGCCTGCTCATCGAATACCTCGACCGTCGTGTCACCGCATCCCTGGAGGAAACCCGTCTCCTGGGGGAGCCCTTCGAGGACACGGCTTTTGGCATCATTTCGGAGAAAGACCCGCGTGACGCCGGTCTCCCGACCCAGGAGATCGGCAAGCAGCTCTTTCCGCCGGTCCATCCCCACCGACAGCGTCTGCATGACGAGCATGTCGGCGTATCGATCGACGATGAGGCCGGGCAAGAAATCCGCCTCTCCATAGACCAGCCGATAGGCGTTCGTCCCAGACACCACCAGGCGACGAAGACGCGCGGCTCCGGCGATTCGCTCTTTCCAGAAAGACTCGGTGATCGGCCGATCCTGAAACGTGAGGACTCGAACTCGGATCTTGGAAGAGGGGTTGAAGAACCCGCGCGCGTAGAACCGCCCGTTCGGATCCACGACGTCGACGACATCGCCTGGAGAAGGATTGCCGGATACCGACTTGAGAAACCCGGCATAGAGCCACGGATGGCTGGACCGGCCCGACTCGTGCGTCCTTGAAAGCGAGACGACGGCGGTCGGACGGTCTTCGAAGGCGGTCATGGGGCCTACTTATCCGACGCCGCGGTTCTTCCGGTCAAGCCTGAAGATCCGTAAAGGAGCTTGACGATCGCCAGTGCCTGTGGTTTCCTCGAAGCACACCTTCACCTACACCTATGACGCACGCACGGTCCACCATAGGCTCGGCGGTCCTCGAGCGGCTGCATCAACTGGGCGTTCGCCATATTTTTGGCATCCCCGGCGACTATGTGTTGAGCCTCTATGAACTCATCGAACACTCTCCGATCCGTCATATCGGAACGACGAGAGAGGATTGTGCGGGATTCGCCGCAGACGCCTACGCGCGGATCAACGGGATCGGCGCCGCCTGCGTGACGTACTGCGTCGGCGGCCTGAACACGGTCAATGCCATCGCATGCGCCTATGCGGAGCGCTCGCCGGTCGTTCTGCTGACGGGTTCGCCCGGGTTGTCTGAACGGGTGAAGATGCCGTACATGCATCACATGGTGCGGGAATTCTCGACGCAGCGGGACGTCTTCGAACGCATGACGGTCGCTGCCGTCTCGCTCGACGATCCAATCACGGCGGAACGCGAGATGGATCGTGCCTTTTCCGCATTGCTGCGGTATCGCCGTCCGATCTATATCGAGATTCCTCGCGACCTGGTCCACACCCCCTTGGGCGCGCCGTTGCGTCCATTGCGCCCGGACGACGAACCCAGCGATGCTGCGGCGCTGGAGGAAGCGATCTCCGAGGTGCGGACCATGCTCGCCTCCGCGAAACATCCTGCGATCCTGGCCGGCGCGGAGATCGGTCGCTTCGGCCTTCAAGACGATCTCGCCCGCCTGGTTGAGCGGCTGAATGTGCCGATCGCCTCCACGCTCCTCGGTAAATCGATCATCCACGAGGATCATCCGCTGTACGTCGGCGTATACGGCGGATTGATCGCCCGAGACGAAATTCAGCAGTACATCAACGACTCGGACTGCCTCCTCATCCTGGGATCCATCCTGTCCGACATGGAGGGGATCGACGCGCAATCGCCCCTGCTTTCCGAGGGGCGCACCATTCATGCCACCGCGGATCGAGTGGCGATCAAGCATCACCGTTACGATTCGATCCGCTTTCAGGATTTTGTTCACGCGCTGAGCACGCGCACGCTGCCCCGCTTTGATCCCCGACCGTTGCCGCCGCCGGCCGCGATTGAAGATCGTCCCATCCTGCCCGACGAACGCGTGACGCTGTTCGCATTGTTTCGCCATTTGGACAGCGTGCTGGATGCCAGAACCTTAATCGTTGCCGACGTGGGTGAATCACTCTTCGCCGCAGCAGACCTCCGCGTCCACCGGCGATTCGAGTTTTTGTCGCCCGCCTACTATACGTCGATGGGATTCGCCGTTCCCGCCGCCGTGGGCGCGTCGTTCGCCGACCCGACGATCCGGCCGATTGTCTTGGTCGGGGACGGCGCATTTCAGATGACGGGGACCGAGTTATCAACCGCCGTGCGCTACGGTCAGGCTCCCATCGTGATCGTCCTCAACAACCGCGGCTATTCCACGGAACGGGAAATCCTCGAGGGTCCGTTCAACGATGTGCATGAATGGCAGTATGAGCGAATTTGCGAGGTCATCGGTGGCGGAGTGGGGGCGCGCGTGCAGACGCAAGAAGCGTTTGAACGGGCTCTGGGCCTGGCGTTGGCCGACAGCGGGCATCTGCACGTCATCAATGTTCTTCTCGACCCTGCCGATCGTTCCCCGGGGATGCGGCGCCTTGCACATCGCCTGGCGAAGCGGCTGTCCACCGACCGCCCCTAGTATTCTCCCCAGTTTCACTGCAAGTTGGTCCCTGTAGTTCGCGAATCGAGTGAAGGGTTTTTCCACCACTCCTTCACTTGATCGGCTCCTCTGCGATCCTAAGCATCGTATTTTTCGCGCTTCTCCGCGCTTCTCAATGGCATATCGCCTGCACTCCATTTCTTCCCGGCTCAGCGAGGAGAACGCCGATGTCCGACTTCTTCCAAAACGGGGTCGTCACGGTCCTGCATCGGTTGGGGCAGCCCAATGTCACGCGGCTCGAACAGGAGCTGTGCCATCACGCTCGCACCCATCCCATTGCGCTTGTCCTGCCGTGCCTCTACGCCGAACTTGGCCGACCGGCGTTGCAGCATATCCTCCACACGCTGAAGAACGTGCGGTATGTGAACGAGGTCGTGGTCTCGCTGGACCGGGCCTCCGCGCTGGAATTCCGCCTCGCCAAACAGCACTTCTCCGGGCTGCCGCAGCGCGTTCGTTTGATCTGGAACGACGGCGCGCGGATCCAGTCTCTGCTCAATCTGTGCGTCGCCAGGAATCTGGACATCGGCCTCCAGGGAAAAGGTCGCGGCTGTTGGATGGCCTTCGGCTATATCCTCGCCCGAAACGACAGCCAGGTAATCGCGCTCCATGATTGCGACATCCTGAGCTATAGCCGCGAGTATCTGGCCCGGCTCTGCTACCCTATTGCCAATCCGAACCTGAACTATGAGTTCTGCAAAGGCTATTACAGCCGCGTGACCGACCGACTGCACGGGCGGGTGACCCGGCTCTTCATCACGCCGTTGCTCCGCAGCCTTCAACAGTTGGTGGGCTCCCACCCGCTCCTCACCTTCCTCGACAGTTTTCGCTACCCGCTGGCGGGCGAATTCGCCATGGTCCGAGACTTGGCCTGGACCAACCGCATTCCTGGCGATTGGGGTCTCGAGGTCGGCGTGCTCGCGGAAGTGTACCGGAACTGCGCCTTGCGCCGAATTTGTCAGGCCGATATCGCCGACTGCTATGACCACAAACATCAGGACCTGTCCAATGAGAACCCGGATGCCGGCCTGCTCAAGATGTGCGTGGATATCACGAAGTCGCTCTTTCGAAACCTGGCCAGTGAAGGCGTCGTGCTGTCGGACGGCATCTTGAAGACGCTCAGGGCCAGCTACCTGCAGAGCGCCCAAGAGGCCATCAGCCGCTATGAGAATGATGCCGCGATCAACAGCTTGGCGTTCGACCGCCACGAGGAGCGGACCGCAGTCGAGGTCTTCCTCAAAGGGATGAAGCTCGCGACCGAGACGTTTCTCGAAGATCCGCTCGGCGTGCCGATGATCTCAAACTGGAGTCGAGTGACGCATGCGATCCCGGACGTCTTCGATCGGCTGATCGAGGCCGTGGAGGAAGATCACGCCTGGGATCCGACGGCGGAGCCGATCGCGTCCCCCCCATGACGCCGACGACTACGCCGTTGACCCCGGTCACCGAAGCCGTACTGAGACGCATCGGGTCCGCCGACATCGTGGTCGGCATCCCGAGCTTCAACAACGCCGCGACGATCGGCCACGTCGTGCAAGCGGTCGCCGCCGGGCTCGCGAAGCATTGTCCCAAGGAGCGGGCGGTTCTCGTCAATTCGGATGGAGGGTCGTCTGACGACACGCGGGTCATCGTGGCCCGTACGGCCGTGGACTATCAGCAGTTCTTGGTCACGGACGAGCAAAGCTTCCTTCATCGGGTCGTGACGCCGTACTACGGGAAGCCCGGGAAGGGAAGCGCCTTTCGGACCATCTGCGAAATCGCCCGACGGCTGGAGGCTCGGGCCTGCGCGGTCGTGGACGCCGATTTGCGAAGCATCTCTCCCGAATGGATGGAAATGCTGCTGCGCCCGGTGCTCGACGAGGGCTACGACTACGTAGCGCCCTTTTATCTCCGGCACAAATATGACGGGACGATCACCAACAGTCTCGCCTATCCCTTGACTCGTGCGTTGTACGGCCGGCGCATCCGGCAACCCATCGGCGGAGATTTCGGTTTCTCCGGCCGGCTGGCTGCTCACTATGTCGCGCAGCAGGTGTGGGATTCCGAGGTCGCCCGTTTCGGGATCGATATTTGGATGACCACCGAGGCCATCGCCAACGGGGCCCGAGTCTGCCAAAGCTTTCTCGGAGCGAAGATTCATAATCCCAAAGACCCCGGCGCGGATCTCTCCGACATGCTGCGGCAGGTGATGGGCTCATTGTTCGCGTCCATGGAGCGACACGTCGAGATCTGGTCCGCCATCGAAGGATCGCATTCCGTCCCGCTGTTCGGTTTTCCATACGAAGTGGCGGTCGAACCGGTGCACGTCGACGTTGAAAGGATGATCGGACAGTTCCGGCACGGCCTCCGGGATCTCGGTCCCCTCTGGAGCGGGATTCTCGAGCCAAGGACCTTCGAGCAATTGTCGGATTTGAACCAGGGCCACGCCGACTGCCGTCTCCCCGATGACCTGTGGTGCCGGATCGTCTTCGACGCCGCCTCGGCCTATCATCACGGGGCTCTGCCGCATGACCATTTGCTGAAATCATTGACGCCGTTGTACTTGGGCCGTACCGCCTTCTTTGTCCGGACCAGTCAAGGGCTGACGACGGCTGAAGCCGAACAGAAGATCGAACAACTCTGCGCGAGCTTCGAACGTCAGAAACCCTACTTGCTCCATCGTTGGGAAGACCGGACGCCGCAGCTTCACACCCCCAACGCACTGTCGATGACCGCCGCAGAGACAGGAGGCTGTCATGAGCGACATCCTTGAACAGACCGTGATGGCCCCGCTCGAACTCCTGGGCCGTCAGATGACCGCGATCCTGCCCAATGTCCTCGCCATGAGCATTCTCCTCCTGGCAGGGCTGGCAGCGGCGTGGCTCAGCAGTCAGTTCGTCGAACGGGTATTCCGTGTGTTGGGCGGGGACCGACTCAGCGATCGTTTCGGCGTCACCGCCGTCCTGCTTCGGGCCGGAATCAAGACCGATCCTTCAGGCCTCGTCGGCAGAGGACTGTATTGGATCGTGGTCCTCGTGACCTGCGTCACGGCGCTCGGCGCGTTGGACTTCGCGCCGATCAACAACGCCGCACATTCGCTGTTGGCGTATCTGCCTCACGTCATCATCGCCTCGATCATCATGACCGCCGGATACCTCTGTTCGAATTTCGTGGCCCAAGCGGTCCTGATCGCCGCCGTCAACGCCGGTCTTCCGCCGGCCCGTGTCGTCGCCACCTGTTCGCGGTGGGGCGTCCGGCTGCTCGCGGCCTCCATGGCGCTGGAACAGCTCGGGATTGCTCAGCACATCGTCGTCGTGGGTTTCGGGATTACCTGGGGCGGCGTGGTCCTGGCAGGCGCGATCGCGTTCGGTCTCGGGGCGGCGGACTCGGCCAAGCAATTTCTGGAGGGATGCGTCATCGGGAGCCGGTCCGCAATCCCGGACGACCTTCGTCATTGGTAGACCGGTCCGAGGGAAACGAGGCAACATTGAGGATCTCGGCCGCAGAGCTTGCAACGGAACACCCCGTGGCGCATCTGATTGTCTTCACGGATTTGGACGGCTCGCTGCTGGACAGCGTGACCTACTCGTTCGAACCCGCGCTCGAAGGCCTTCGTGCGCTGAGCGAGCGGGGGATTCCGTTGATCCTCGTCTCGAGCAAGACGCGAGCGGAATTGGAACCGCTTCGCGAACGGCTTCACCATCAAGGCCCGTTCATCGTGGAAAACGGCGCGGCGGTATTCATCCCACAGAGCACGTTCGACTTTCCTCTGGAGCGCGGACGCAGAAAAGACGGCTACGACGTTCTCGAGCTCGGGCTGCCGTATCACATGCTGCGGGACGTGCTGAAGCAGGTGGAAGACGCGGTCGAAACTCCGCTGAGAGGGTTCGGCGATCTGTCCATCGAGGAGATCGTGGAATTGACGGGTCTTTCCGCGACAGACGCGGCACTGGCGAAACAACGGGAGTACGACGAACCGTACGTCCTGGATGGGCCCTCCTCGTTGATCGAAGAAGTCTGCCGGCAAATCGTCACGCGCGGTCTGCGCTGGACCAAGGGAGGGCGGCTGTTCCATTTGATGGGAGACAACGACAAAGGCCAAGCCGCAGCCTTACTACTTCGCTGCTATGAACGGCAAATGAGGCTGCATGAACGCACCGGAAGAATCGAAACCATCGGCATTGGAGACAGCATCAACGACGCGCCCTTCTTGTCCATGGTGGATCACCCGATTCTCGTTCAAAAACCGGATGGCTCCTATGATCCGGACGTTCACATCCCGGGAATGACGCGAGCATCGGGAATCGGGCCGGCAGGCTGGAACGAAGCGATCCTCGAATTGCTGGAGAGGATTGTCTGAGTGTCCGCGCGGTCAGCCGGGCTTTTTCTGCGCAAACACCGTGGCATCACAGGCGACGTACTTGATCTGCTTCATCGGGACGATGATGACCTCCTTCGCCGAATCGACTTCAAGCACCTCCATGTCGTCGCTGATGGTGTGCCGAATGGCATCCTTCACGATCAGTTCCTGATTGTCGACAAAGACGACTTTGACCCAATACTGCACAGTGCCCTCCTCGTTCGCGCTCCTAGCCCGAGATACCCAACTCCGTCGCCCGCTTGGTGGCCGCTTCCACTGCCGAAACGAGCGTCGCCCGGAAACGGCCTCGTTCGAGCGCGTGCAGTCCGGCAATCGTCGTTCCGCCCGGGGACGCGACTCGATCCTTCAGCACGCCGGGATGCTCGCCTGACTCGAGGAGCAATCGGGCAGCTCCGGCGACGGTCTGAGCCGCGAGGACCTGCGCCGTGTCGCGCGGCAGTCCCATCTTGACCCCGCCGTCGGCCAAGGCCTCGATGAGAACGTACACATACGCCGGGCCGCTGCCGCTCAGGCCCGTGACGGCATCCAGAGCCGATTCCTTCACCCTCACCGTCGGGCCGACGGATTCGAACAACGCGGTGACCAAGGCGGTATGTTCCGGCGTGAGACTGTCGGCGGCGGCCCATGCCGTCACGCCGGCTCGTATCCTGGAGGGCGTGTTCGGCATGGCACGCACAATGTGGCTCAGGGGAAGGGCAGCCAGATACCGCGCGACGCGCCGGATCGGATAGCCGGCCGCGACCGACACGACTAGCGCCGTGTTTCGGACCGACGGGGCGATTTCCTCTAACACCTCGTCGAGAACCTGCGGTTCCACCGCCAGCACCACCACATCGGCGCCCATTACGGCTTCCCGATTCTTTTGGGTCGCCGCGACGCGATACCGGTCGCGGAGCAGGTCACACCGGCGATGATCGATGTCCGACGCGGTGAGCTGGGAAGGAAGCGTCCGATTGGCGTGGAGTAACCCGGCGATCAGCGCCTCGGTCATATTGCCGGCGCCGACAAACGCCGCTCTCGAATTCGGCCCGAGCATCGCGCGATTATACTGACGGCCTTCGGGCCCTTGCAACTTGAAGCGGCCAACTCGCGGGATTCGCAATCGGATGCTCCGGTCCGCCGAACCGTCATCCAGAGACTTGCCTCGAGACATGGGCGTAGCCCTCCGACATAAGGAATGACTGTCCCGGTTACACCTTGCCTACGCCCTGGTGGGGGCGGTAGAGTTGGAGCTATGCGTCGCGGTACGGTCGTCGTCACAGTCCTCGTGCTCCTTGTCTTCATCACCTCGCTCGGATGGGCCCGGCGTGAGTTTCTGACCGACCAACAGAAAGAACAGCTCAAGAAGATCGACCGGGTGCTCTTGGACGTCATCGCCATTGTGGACAAGGGTCCGGCCGATGCCGCGCCGTTTCGTGATCTGATCTCGAGGCGCATGACCGAGCTGGGATACCAAGTGCAGTCCGACCCCTCTCAGCCGCATGACGTCGTGTTCAGAGTGAAATGCGAGCAGCACAAGGTCTGGGAGGGCACGATGGCCTCCGGCGGTGATGCCGATCTTCCTGACTCACCGGCCCGCCTGTGGAAAGGTCCTGCCTGCCAGCTGTCTTACGTCTTGGACGGCAAAAAGATGGCCTGGCGCAAGGAGGTCCGCACGGATTTCGCCGACGCTGAGCAGGCAGCCGAGGCCGCCAAGGCTCCGGACGCGGGTGCCTATGCGATGGACAAACTGCGGGAGCGGATGGAGGAATATGACTTTCCCATTCTGATCACCGCGGAGTGGGGACAGGAAGAACGGCTGTTCAAACTCTATGACAGTCCCGATACGCCGTCGGCACGCAAGGTGAGAGTCATCGGCCTCTTCGGCCATCTCTTTTCGACCAAAGCAGTGCCCCGTCTCCTGGAAGGCTTGAAAAGCCTGGATCTCGAAATCGCGAAAGCCTCGGCGCTCGCGTTGGGAAACATCGGGCAAAAAGACAGCGTACCGGTCCTGATTGAAACGATGAAGGCCGGCCGCCCCGAGCTGCGTCCGGCGGCGGCTAAAGCCTTGGGGGTGCTGGGCGCGCTTCACGGCGATTTTACCATCGTCGATCCGCTGCTGGAGACCCTCAAGACCGACGACGTGGCCCTGAAAACCGAAGTGGCCTGGGCTCTCGGGAAGCTGCCCGACCGTCGGGCCTATGAGCCGTTGTTCGCCCTCCAGAAGTCCCTGTTCCATGTCAGCGACGCGACGGCGGATGCCAAGCTCGCGAAGCTGAAGGAAGCCGTCAACTGGAGCATCAAACAAATCGATACCTGGGAATATCTGCAGTAGCCGCCCTCCCTCGATGCCGACCGAGAGTTCCAGTCTTCTCATACGGCTCGCGCTGCTCGTGGCGCTGGCCTGCGCCCTCGAACAGGAGCTGGCCTTCAGTCAGATGACAGGCGATGAGGCGGAGCTCGGCCGATTACGGGCAAAGGCGGAAGAGGCGATGGGAAACGACGACCCGGACGGGGCGGCACTGAGCATGGGACGTGCAGCGCTGCTCGCCAAGCAACTCGGCCTCAAGCACCGCGAGCAGGTTGCCGTCGCCTCGTTGTACCGGGCTGCGGAGCCGCTCTTTCGGTCTCAGGAGCAAGGATACCGAGCGATGGCACTCTTTCGACGAGCGGGAGGACAGCTCCCCGCCTCGTCGGGAGTGTGCGGCAGCCTGGCATTGGCCGAAGCCGCCGCTCAACAAGCCGTCTCATTGCTGAGCCGGGGATTCGACGAGCAGCTCGCAGCCCCCCTGAAAGACCAGGCGCACGGTCTTCGCCAGAGCGCGGACGACTGGGTCGTGGTGCTGGCGTCGATGATCACGGACTATCAATGCCCCTGAACCCGTGAAGGGTCGAATCTAATCCTCCTCCGGGTTGATGATGTGCAGGCCCGCCGTCTTGCTTGCGGCGAGAAGCTGGGGATCGGCACTGACGACGGTCAATCGAAGCGGTTTCAACTCGAGCGCCAGCGCCAAATGCATCACCTGCTGCGCGCGCAGAAACGGATACTCCATCACCAGCTCTTTGGTGGAGAGATAGGTCTGCATCGTGGGGGCGATGAATTGGAACAGTCCCTGCGCTGATTCCTTCTCGAACTTGTGAATCACCGAGTAACAGTCATCGCGGGTGATTTCGCTCTGCTGCGCGCGATTCGAAAAAGAGGAATAGAATTCGGTCACCGTCCAGGTGGGTACGATGGCCACCTTTCCACGCTTGACCATGAGCTTGTTGACGATGCGCGTTCCTCGCTCCATGCTGTACCGTTTGACCAGGGCCGTGGAGTCAAAATAGTAGTACGGCATGGCCTAAATCCTCCCCTTCAAGATGACGGCCGCCAAGGGACCGGACATCTTCGACAGACGATCCTGCAGCTCATCCAACGGGACTTCTTCGTACCCTTCGCGCCGCATCTTGTCGGCGAGATTCCCCTTGTTGAATGACTCGGTATCCAGCTTCAACCGCTCGTTCAACCGCCGTTTGGCCAGCCGGCTCGGTACTCGCTGTTGCGTCGTCGTCAACCCCCGGCCTCGGCTCCTCGGCGCCCGACCTACCGAACTCACCTTGCTCATCCTGGACTCTCCTCCCTGCTTTAGTGCGTTGCTGTCGCCGGTCTTGACCCGGCGCCTTCGCGTGGACATCCGGCCGGTCGGACGGCCTCAGCCGGCAGCTCCGATTCTCCATAAATATGCGCCGCGATCGCCTTCGCCACGTCGGTGGAGAACTCCTGCTGCATGATTCTCACCACCTTGGCCGTCGCCTCCCGCTCCGATAAGTGTCCTTCTTTACCGCCCTTCGAAATGGCGCCCAGCACGCGTTGCCCGTTGAGATCAAGCACTTCGAGATCGCTGCACCAGCGCACGTACGTGAATTGCGGATCGCGCACGTCGATCGGCCAGACCCGCACCGCGCCGCGGATGAGAAGCTCCGGAACGGTGCTTCCCGACGAGACCTCGGATCCGGCCTGCCGGCTGGCGATCTGGAGTCCCTCTCGCAGCAGGCCCTCGCTGAGCGCATGTTGCACCGGCTCGGCTTGATCGCCGGTGACTTGGATGGCCACGAGAAAATTCGACGCGAGAAATTGTTCCAACTGTTGACTCAAATCCTGGACGGCATACGGAGGCGGCGCGCCTTGACCGCTGGCGCGGACCACGCGCAAGTCGGCGTTGTACGTCTCGCGGAGGATCAACTCGCGGATCGCCCGCCTCAGAGCCCTCACTTTGGCGAGCTTGTCCATGGGCTGTCTCGCCTCCTCGACATCGGCCTGCACGGACCGGTCGAGTTCCGCGATCCGATCCAAGAACGAGGCTTCCGCTTGAGATCGATCCATCACGGCGAGCGAATAATAAAGACGTTTCTTCGAGTCGAACCAACGATCCGCGATCCGGACGTTCTCCAGCACCTTGTCGGTTGAGACTTTCGTCAAGTTGTCCAGCGTGAGCCGGCGCTCATCCCGGCCCTGGCCTCGCTGCTCGACCACGAGATAGGATTCCCAGTCTTTCGACTGAGCCGACACCTCGGCTTTGAAGATCCGAGCAACGGCCGCGTAGGCTTGGTCTTCCGCCGCAGACTGGTTATCGGACTGCCCCATGCCGATCAAATAGCGCGCGGGCGGGTACTCTTGGCTCACTCCGTCCACCCACGCCGGCTTCGATGCCCCGCCCGGCCATGAGCAGCCGGACAAGCAACAGGCGAGACAGACCATGAGGGCGGCCCCGTATCGCCCCGTCACTGCAGCACCCGCCGGACCAACAACGCCGTCTCGCCTGCCGCGAGTGTCAAGGTCTTGCCACTCTGCCCGGCTGAGCCGATGAACGAGGTCCCCCGAACGTGATATGTGCCGGGCGGCACCCACAGACGAGCCAGTTGTATCTCGTCCGGCAAGGTTCTCCAGCTTCGCTTGTCCGCTTCTTCCGAGGCGATGGCATAGCCATGCGTCAGCAGCCCGACCAGGAGCCCCACCCAGGGAGCGGCATCTTTTCCGGCCGCGTGCTGCGCTCCTCTGGTCGCCCCCTCGGCCAAGCTGTATTTCAGCGCCGCGCGTGCCAGTGCTTTCACCGTGGTGGCGGGCAACCGTTCCGACAGCGCCTTTTCAGCCTGCGCTGTCACGTTCTCCACCACCTCGGTGCGTATCATCAGCGGTTCCCCTTGGTCCGGCACGAGCGTCACTGATTCGGGCGCCGCGACAGTCTTTTGGGCCACCAGCTTGGGCAACGCGACCCGCACGACTCGCCCGTTCAACCCATAGAGAATGGTATCGGCGGCACGGTTCCGTTGGTGATTCGATTGCGCAATGCCCCGATTGAGCAGCACGAGTTGCAACGCATCCAGGCTGATGGGCAGGTCAAGAAACTGGTCCTCCTTGTGCGGAGCGCGGCCATTATAGCTGATCACGACCAGTTGAGCGAGGTGCTGTAGCGACTGAACGGAGGGCCCGGAGACGTTCGGAAAGGCGCGTTGATACTCCGCGAGTTCCTGGGTCAAATGCAGTGCGTCGGCGGTTCGCAAGAGGTCGTGCTGCAGTTGGACCGGCATACCGGTGTGGGACCAGCTTCTCGTCGCCTCATAGATTTCGTAGGCTTTGCGATAGGCAATGAAGGCATTGTTGATGTCTCCGGTTGCCTCGTACAAAATGCCTGTCAAATAGCGGGCGAATGCATCCTCGTGGTAGTCGCGCTTGTCCTTGACCCGATCGGACAACACGTTGAGCCGATGGTCGATGCGGCGGGCTTCGACGAGCGCATCCTGCCACTGCCCCAACAGGGCATAGTTCACGGCTTTGAGGACGTTGATCATCACCTGCTCGTACGGATCCCCCTCGTAGGGCAACGCCGTATCGTTCGTGAGGAACGCCGCGGTCTCGGTCCGGATGCGTCTGGTATATAGCCGATCCACCTCATCCTCCGACTGTTCCAGCATGAGGTTGCTCTGCTGATAGTCGCCGGCGAGCTGAAGGGTCATGCCTCGGTCCATACCGTAGAGAACGAGGCTCTTGGTCCCGTAGGTCTTCTCCGCCTGCTGCACGACGGCATCGGCGCCCCGGAAGTCGGCAGTGCGAAGGCTGTCCTCGACGAGGAGATAATGGTTGATGGACGAGCCGCAGCCGGGAAGGAGCACAAGCAGGCAGCCGACCACCAGGAGGGGTGAGAAGGCATGACGGCGACACCAAGAGAGAATGGAGGCGGTTCGGGGTGGGGCAAGAAGGCTCAACGGAGGTCGAGCGACCTAGAAAACCGTTCGTTTCTTCTCGATCACTTTCTTGATCTTCTTCTGGCCGTACCAGACCTTGGCGTTGTTTTCCAGGTCAACCATCTGAAGATCCACCTGGTAGAACATGGATTTGGTGCCGTCTGCTTCATCGAGAATGGTCGCGATGGTGCCCTTCATCATGTAGTCGGCGCCGATCTCTTTGCCCGGGGCCTTCTGCGTGTCTTCCCGGGCGTACATCGCCTGCTCTTTTCGCTCGGTACGGATCTCATCGCGCTCTCCTCGTCCGGCAACGAAGGTCACTTTCTGGGAATTAGTGAGTTCACGCTCGAGGTCCGTGATGAAGGTTTGGACATTGATATGTTCATGGCTGCTGTTGACCACCGTCCCGACAACCACCACCGGCTGACGGTGCCTGGCTTGGCTGAAGTTGTTCAGCCACGGATATTCCAGGGCCTCCTTCACCATGGATTCGGCGACCATCCGCGAATCGGTGTCGTTCCAGCGACCGCTGAGGTCCGTCACCACGCCGGAATCGATCCGTGTCACTTTCGTCTCGCTGCCGCATCCCGCCAGAACCAGGAAACAAAGCGAGAGCACCGCCAGCGGCACCGGGATGGTTCGTGGACCTGCGGATAATCGCCTCATGCGCCGCTCCTTGCTGGTGAACGCTCGGACCAATTAATGCACGCCTCGCTTTTCTTCTTCCTTTTCGAGCCGCTCGAACAGCTTGTCGGCGTTCTTTCTGACGAAGTCACGAACCTGGGCGTTGAGTTCCTTGGCCTGTTCGAGGTTGTTCTTCATATCCTCGAGACTGAGCTTGGTCAGCACATAGTAGGTGTTGGTCTTTTCATCCTTATAGCGGTCGATCGGACGCACGCCGCTCAACGTCGTCGTCGTGATCGTTTTGATCGCGCGCTCGACGTTCTGCTCTTCCGTGTTGCGGCTGAAATCGCCGGCCGTGGTGGACGCGGCATAATCCCGCATCAGATAGCCGGTATAGGTCTCGAACGACTTGGCAATCTCGGCCCGCCCCCGGTTCTCGGCCGTGTCCCACGCCAGCGGCTCGTTTCGGACACCTGTGACCGACCCGACCCCGTAGAAGGCCTTGCTGTCTTTCTCGTTGAAGGCTCCCGATCCCTGCTTCACCCATTTCGGAGGACCTCCGCAGGCGGCAAGCCCGACGATCAACGCAAGCGCCACACCACCACCGGCCAATCGCGAGAGCAGTCCCTGTGGCTGGTTCATAATTCTTCCTCCATTGGTCAGGTGTTCATGCACGGGACATGAGGGTGCAAGGTGAAAGACCCATCGAGAAACGAACGGCTGCATGCTAACATGCACCCCTAGTGCAGTCAACGCAACCGGCAGTTCCCGGTTGACGGAATGATGACAGAACAGGAGGGCACGTTGGCCGACGTACACATCGAAGACGGAGTGATCAAAATCGCGAATTTGGATATTCAGGATCCCAAAGCCGCGGCCGTGCTGGCCGAGTACCCCCAGGTCCGCTGGGCTGAAATCACGCGCCGGGCGATTAAGATCGGGCTAGGGTATCTCAGAGGTGGAGGGAAAGATTAGGGCCCCGCTCAGCGTGTCCCCGGACCGGCCTGGTTGGAACGAGCCACGGCCTCGCGGGCGCGGGTGTGCGTGCCCCCGAGCTCGAGGTAGCGCTGAAAGGCATCGACTGCCTTCTGCTGGTCCTTCATTTCATCTGCGTACATCACACCGAGACTAAAATAGACATCCGAATAGTTCGGGTTCACGACCAAGGCGTCGCGCATGGCCCGCTCGGCCTCGTCGTACCGTCCCTGCTTTTCGTATACCAAGCCGAGAGTATATTGTGAGTCCGGATTCTTCGGCGCGTGCTGGACGGCCAGTTTCGCAGCGGACAAGGCCTCATCCAAATTCGGCAGGACCTCCAGCCGAACGTAGCTCTTCAGCACATACGCGTCGCCGAATGCGGGATCGTATTCGAGCGCCTTGTTCAGACGCTCCAGCGCTTCCTCGGGCGCTTTCCCGCTTTGTAGGATCGTGAAGGCCTGTTCGTACTGCATCTTCGCCGCCTGCTGACGTTCGAGCGGTGACTGCGGCTCTGCTCCCAGCCGGAAGGAGGCTTTTCGGCCCTCGATCAGAATCGTGTCGCCGTCGCCTTCGAGCTGGGCGAACAGGGGATGCTGGGCGTCCTGCGATTGCGCTTCAACCTGCTCCTGCACGTAACGCCCCAGCTCAGTGCCGAGCAACCAGCCGTTCTTGTCGAGATCCGCCTCGCCGGACAGGCCCTTCACCAAGACTTGGACATACAGGCTTCTGTTATCGGACCGCTTGACGGCCTCCCCTTTGTCGCCGGCCGTCAAGACCTGGACGGCGCGCTTCTCGAGATCGTCCTCCGGCGCCACGCGACCTTCAAGCGAGAGCTGCTGAGCCGCGGTCACCTCCCAGCCTCGCACGGGGACGTCGAACAAAAGCAAGGTGTGCTTCGAGGCCGTCCGGCGTGTGAACTCCTTCAATTGTTCGAACGTGATCGATTTCGCGACGTTCCCGATCTGCGCGTCATACGGGACCAAATATCCCATGTCTTTCCCGGACTGGTCGCTCGTGACCCCGGCGTGGCCGACAAAGTAGATCACCAGACGGTCTTGGCGTCCCACTTTGCGGGGCAGCAGATCGGATAGCGTTTGTTGGAGACGGCGGAAACTGGCGTCATTGTCGTACAGTTCGACCACGTCGTCGAACCCGAGCGTTCGCAAGGCCTGTGCGACCGCTTTTCCGTCCTCTCGGGCCCCGGGAACTTTCGGTGCGAGAAGATAGTTCTCGACCGCGATCACGACTCCCCACGACTTATAGTACAGGCCTTCGGGTTTTCCGATCTGCGCGTGCGTCGAGGACGCGAAGAGCGAGCCCAGGAGACCGATAAACAGGAAGCGGCGGGTGAACGAGCGGAAACGAACTGAGCGTGTAATGGACATAGACGAAGACTGCGTCGACCGCTGATGAAAATCAGCCTACTCTGGCATTTACGCGACTGTCAAGGAACGTTGCGTCCGTGGGGGCGTCTTGCGATGCGCTGACGTCGTTGCATAGCGACTGGTACCAAGATATGGTTGCCGGCGGCCAACACGCTGAAAGATAATAGCGCTTTGGGCATCATCAATTGCGGCAGCCATCGGGATGGAACGCGGTGCTGCCTGCGAGAGGAGCGATCCATGGCGGACAAGATCGATACCCTGCTCAGGGAGAGCCGAATCTACCACCCGTCGCCGAGCATCAAGGCAAGCGCGTACATCAAGGATTACGAGACCGAGTATCGGAATTCGATCGCGGATCCGGAACGATTTTGGGAGGGCATGGCCAAAGAATTGGATTGGTTTTCGCCCTGGACCAAAGTGTTGGAGTGGAAGTATCCCTGGGCCAAATGGTTCGTCGGCAGTACGTGCAACATTGCGTACAACTGCCTCGACCGGCATGTACGAGCGGGACGCAAGAACAAGGTCGCGCTGATTTGGGTCGGCGAGAACGACCAGGAACGCCTTTTCACGTATGGCGAACTCCACCGGCAGGTGAGCCGCTGCGCCAATGCCCTCAAGAAATTGGGGATCGTCAAAGGCGACCGCGTCACCATCTATCTTCCGAAGATCCCGGAACAGATGATCGCGATGCTCGCCTGCGCGCGCATCGGGGCCATCCACAGCGTCGTGTACTCGGGGTTCAGCGCCCCCGCCCTCGCAAGTCGCGTGAACGATGCGGAAGCCAAACTGGTCATTACGGCCGACGTGGGATTCGACCGAGGGAAAGTCATCAGTTTGAAGCCCGTCGTCGACGAGGCGTTGAAAGGCTGCGCCACCGTCAAACATGTGGTGGTCGTCCGGCGGCAAGGGGCGGATACATGCCTCGCTGCGCCCAAGGAAATCGATTGGAACGAATGGATCACGGGCGAACAGGCGCGGTGCGAAGCGGAGGCGCTGGATGCCGAGTCGCCGCTCTACATTCTCTACACGTCGGGCACGACCGGAAGGCCCAAAGGCGTCGTGCACGTCCATGGCGGCTACATGGTCGGGACGTACGCGACGACGAAGTACGTCTTCGATCTGAAGGATGACGACGTCTATTTTTGCGTCGCCGACCCCGGCTGGGTCACGGGCCACAGCTATATCGTGTACGGTCCGCTCCTGAACGGCGCCACAATCCTTACCGCCGAAGGCAAGCCCGATTATCCCACCCCCGGGCGCTGGTGGGACCTGATCGAGCGCTACGGCGTGTCGATCTTCTACACCACCCCCACCGCCATCAGACTGCTGATGCGGTATGGCCACGAGTGGCCGAAGAAATATGATCTCTCGTCTCTCCGGATCCTGGGCAGCGTCGGCGAGCCGATCAATCCCGAGGCGTGGGAATGGTTCCACCGCGCGGCGGGCGGCGACAAGCCGATCATGGACACCTGGTGGCAGACCGAAACCGGCTCCATCCTGATTACGCCCCTTCCCACCGTGCCGTTGAAGCCGGGCTCGGCGACGAGGCCGTTCCTCGGCATTGAGGCCGACGTGGTCGACCGGGAAGGCAAGAGCCTGCCGGCCAACGCCGGCGGCTTCGCCGTCATCAAGAAGCCCTGGCCTTCCATGATGCGCACGATCTACAAGGATCCCGAGCGGTACTTGGCCTATTGGAACACGATCCCGAATTGCTACACCGCCGGAGACGTCTGCCACAAGGACGAGGACGGCTATATGTGGTTCATGGGACGCGCGGACGACGTGATCAAGGTCGCGGGCAATCGCCTCGGCACGGCCGAGGTCGAAAGCGCGCTCGTAAGTCATCCCGCGGTGGCGGAGGCGGCGGTCATCGGCAAGCCTCACAAGACGGTCGGCGAGTCCATCAAAGCCTTCGTCATTCTGAAGCAAGACGAGAAGGAGACCCCCGAGCTGATCCAATCGATCAAGGATCAAGTGCTGAAAGAGCTTGGCAAGATCGCCGTCCCCGCAGAGATCGACATCGTTTCGTCGCTGCCTAAGACGCGCTCGGGCAAAATCATGCGTCGGGTGCTGAAGGCCAAGGAGTTGGGACAGGACGTGGGCGACATCTCCACGCTCGAGGACTAGCCCTCCAGGGGCTCGTCCCGACACCTCATGACGCCGATACGTAAGCCCGGCGAGCCGATCTACTTGAGAAGGCACATGGTGGGCCTCTTCCTCGCCGTGTGTGTGCCGATCCTATTGTTGCAGTTGTACAAGGCGTATGTAGGCCCGCTCAGCTTCGGGATCCAGCTCGTCATCGCCGCGCTGATTTCCAGCGTGGCCGGAATGATCCTCTATCTGGCTTATCGGTCATCGGCAAAGAATGAGCCTTGAGTAGAGGGGCCGGCGGTCGAAATCCTGCTCTACGCCGTGCTCGTGTCGATCAGCGCCTGCTGCTGGAAGAACCTGTCCTTTCATCTGTACCCCAATACCAAGCAATCGGTATGTCTGGCGCTGGCCGGCGTAGCGGAAAATCTCGGCTATCGACGGCTCAATTC
>DASTSI010000085.1:0-15709 GCA_035760745.1 Nitrospira sp.
AAGACGCGTACAGCTTCGACAAGGATGAAGCCGAAGCCCGAGTCAGCTATCAAAAAATGTACGACGCCTATCATCGGGTCTTTACACGCTGCGGCCTGCGGTTTCGCGCGGTCGAGGCGGACACAGGACTGATCGGCGGGACGTCGTCGCATGAGTTCATGGTGCTCGCGGAGACAGGCGAGGAAACGATCGTTTACAGCGAGACCGGCACCTACGCGGCCAATGTCGAGAGGGCGGAGGTCCTGCCTCCAGAAGAGATGACGGCCGAAGCGCCTCGTCCGATGCGCCCCGTCGAGACCCCCGATCGCCGGAGCGTGGAGGAGGTCACGGCCTTCCTACAAATCGAGCCGAGCCGGCTGGTCAAAACCCTGCTCTACACCAGCGGAAAAGAGACGGTCGCGGTTCTCGTCAGAGGCGACCATGAGGCGAACGAAATCAAACTCAAGCGCCTGCTCGGTGTGACCGATCTCGAATTGGCCGGGCCGGCGACGGTGGAACGAGTCACCGGTGCGCCGGTGGGGTTCGCCGGACCCATCGGCCTCAAAGATGTGCGTATTCTCGCCGACCATGCGGTCAAGGCCGCGCGAAACGTGGTCGTCGGAGCGAATCGTGCGCACACGCACTATGTCGACGCGAACTGGAACCGAGATTTCCATGTCGACGAATTCGCCGATCTCCGCAACGCTCAGGCGGGAGATCCTTCGCCCAGGCGCGACGGCATCCTGAAAGCCACGAAGGGGATCGAAGTCGGACATGTCTTCATGCTTGGAACCAAGTACAGTCAGCTGATGAACGCGACGTATCTCGACCCGAACGGGAAAGAATGCCTGGCCGTCATGGGCTGCTACGGCATCGGGGTAGGACGGACCGCCGCCGCCGCGGTGGAACAGCATCATGACGATAAGGGAATCATTTGGCCGATCCCGATCGCTCCCTTCCACGTTCATCTCCTTCCGCTGGGCCAGTCGGCCGGCGTGATTCAAGCCACGGAACGGCTCTATGCCGAGTGCCAGGCGGCAGGGCTCGAAGTACTCTGGGATGATCGGGACGAGCGAGCCGGGGTAAAGTTCAATGACGCCGACCTTGTCGGCGCGCCCTTCCAGATCATCGTCGGCGAAAAAGGATTGGCGGATGGAACCGTCGAAGTGAAGCTGAGGCAGAGCGGCGAGAAGCAGAAGGTTCGGCCTGCCGAGGCGCCCGCCCTGTTGCTCAAGCTCGCCGACGCCGCACGCGCCTCATTGCCGTAGCGCCTCGGCGCCGGCACTTTCGGCCACGTTACCTCCTCGTAAATCGACCTTTTCCTTGCCTTCCCCTCCTGTTCGGCTAGACTGACGCTTGACCCTGCCCAACGCGCCCTCGGCCGCCGTCGACGTCGGTTGACCGCCCAGCAGGACCGTTCGAAGCGTGACGGAGCGATCGCGAATGCAGTCGAAGCCCTTGCCCCAGAATCTTCAGGAATTGCAGCAAAAGGTGGAATTCGCCGAACACGTCAAGCGGATCACGACCCAGATCCACGCGGCCAGCAACCTCGACCACATTCTGCTCGATCTCCACAAAGACATCCTGAGCCTGTTCGATGCCGAGGACCTCACGCTCTTCGCCTTCGACCCTGAAAAAAAAGAGATCTTCTCGAAGGTCCCGCACATCGACTCGGTGGAGGAAGTCCGTATTCCGATCACCGAGCAGAGCCTGGCCGGTTTTTGCGCGAAATATCTCCGCCCCGTAAACATTGCCGATGCGTACAACATCGCGGAACTCCAAAGCATCCATCCTTCCCTGCTGCACGATACCGCCTATGACAAGCGAACCGGATTCAGGACCAAGCAGGTCCTGACTTATCCCATCGTCGCGGACAACAAATACCTCATGGGCGTCATGCAACTGCTGAACAAGAAGAGCGGCAGTCGCTTCACCAGGAAAGACGAAGAATCAGTCGCGGAGATTGCCAAAGCCCTCGGCATCGCGTTTTTCAATCTCCGCAAGGTGACCTCCAAGAAAACTCCGACGAAGTTCGACCTGCTCGTCACCAACAACCGTATTTCCCAGAACGAGCTGGACAACGCCATTGCGGAGGCGCGGAAGGGACTATCGGATCTCGAGAGCATCCTGATTGAAAAATACAAAGTCCCGAAAATCGACATCGGGAAGTCGCTGGCCCAATTTTTCAAATGTCCGTACATCGAGTACAGCGAGCGGACCGTCGTCGACGTCGAGCTGCTGAAGAACCTCAACGTCGACTATCTGAAGAAGAACCACTGGATGCCGCTCAAGCGGGACCGGACCGCGATCGAAATCCTGACCGACGACCCGGGCGATCTCGACCGGGTCGCCGACATCAAGCGGACGTTTCCCGGCCTGAACATCCGGTTCGCGGTCAGCCTGCGGCGCGACATCGCACAGTTCCTCGGCAGCGCGACGGGGGGAGGCGACAGCGGGGGCCGGAAGCTGGACGAGAACGTTTCAGACATTCTCGGCGAGCTGGTGACCGAGGCACAAGCCGAGGCGATGGAGGAATCCGGGATCGGCGGCGGGCTCGACGAGAACGACAGCGCCATCGTTCGCCTCGCGAACCAGATCATCGCGGACGCGTACAGACAAAACGCGTCGGACATTCACATCGAGCCGTATGGAGACAAACGGGAGACCCTCGTGCGCTTTCGCGTCGACGGCGAATGCTTCGAGTATATGAAAATTCCCCAGAGCTATCGCCGGGCCATCGTCTCCCGCATCAAGATCATGGCCAGTCTCGATATTGCGGAGCGTCGCAAGCCCCAGGACGGCAAGATCAAATTCAAGTTGAGCGACACGAAGGACATCGAGTTGCGCGTCGCCACCATCCCGACCGCCGGATACAACGAAGATGTCGTCATGCGTATCCTGGCCGCGAGCGAGCCGCTGCCGCTGGACAAGATGGGGTTCTCGGACCGGAATCTGAAAGCCATCAAGGAGATCGCCGAAAAACCCTATGGAATCATTCTATGCGTCGGTCCGACAGGATCCGGCAAGACGACGACCCTGCACTCGGTCTTGGGCTACATCAACACGCCGGACATCAAAATTTGGACGGCTGAGGATCCGGTCGAAATCACCCAATACGGGCTGCGGCAGGTACAGGTCCAGCCGAAAATCGACTTTACCTTCGCCAAGGCCATGCGGGCATTTCTTCGAGCCGACCCGGATGTGATCATGGTGGGAGAAATGCGGGATAAGGAAACGGCAGAGATCGGTATCGAAGCGTCCCTGACCGGTCACCTCGTGCTAAGCACGCTGCACACGAACAGCGCGGTGGAGACCGTCACCCGTCTTCTCGACATGGGCTGCGACTCCTTCAGCTTCGCGGACGCGATGCTGGGCGTCCTCGCGCAACGCCTCGCCCGCAGGGTCTGCAAAGACTGTAAGGAGCAGTACGTGGGATCCAAGGAAGAATATGAAGAAATCAGGCAGGGTTATGGCCCCGAGATGTGGGATAAGCTCGACATCGCCCTGGATGGTTCGTTCCGCCTGAGCAGAGGGAAGGGCTGTGAAAACTGCAACCGTTCAGGGTTCAAGGGGCGGGTCGCACTCCACGAGTTGCTCCTGGGAACCGACAGGATGAAGCGGCTGATCCAGACGAAGGCCAAAACCGAGGAGATGTTGAAGGTCGCCATCGAGGAAGGCATGACGACCCTCATGCAGGACGGCATCCAGAAATGCCTGCTCGGTCACACTACGTTCAAGGAAGTGAAGGCCGTCGCAATCAAGTAGCCGACAAACGCGTCACGATTGCCGCCCCTTTTGCAGGATCTGCTTCCCGGCCCCGCGTGCGTAATAACTCAATCTGATCAGGCCCGTTCGAGATAGCGACGGAGCCGCATCTCGGCGACGTGCGAGATGGTGCCGAATTCGACGCCGAATACGTGCTCCTTGCGCCACCGCACGGTGGCATCGACGTTCATCGCCGCCGGATGCGATGGCAACCGCAAGGTCAGCGCCACTGCATCGCCGGGAGCCACCGCCACCGCGCTCATCACTCGCGCTCCCTTCATCGACACATCGAAGACGACGCCGTAGCCGCTTTTTTCCCCGGCCCGCCACCGTTGGAGTCCGGTCCGGGCGAATGCGCAGGGAAAGGGTACCGCCACGCGATGACGGGGCGTGCGCCGGAGGTCCTTGACGACCGGCCCGGCTTCCGATACGTCCGAAACATTACGAGCGTCAGGCACCATGCGCTGGACTCCGGACGTACTTAAGCGGCGGCGACGCTGCCGGACACGATGGCGACATACTTCTTCAATCTGCTGTACGACGACGCGGGCAGCCTGGTGAAGGCGAGGCCACAAAAGTGATCTTTGGTCCACCGGACTTTCGCGAGTGTAATATCCGCCGTCTTGATTTGCTTGGGCAATCGCAGCCTCAGCGTCACCTCGTCGCCAGGTCTGATGGCCGCTTGAGTGCTCACTCTGGCGCCCCTGAGGGAAAGATCGTAGACCAGGCCCACATCCACGATGGGCTTCCGCAACCAGCGGCGCGGCCGGATCGGAGAAAGCGCACAGGTGAAGGGGGCTGGGATGCGGACCCGTGGATGGCGTCGAAATCGATTCAACTGGGAGTTCGAGTGATCCTCCTGCTCGACGACCTGCTGGTCCATAGCGGCTACTCTACACAAGGACCCGTCGCGCCAAAAATGAATTTCGAGAATCGGACAGCCTCACCCGATCCTTCGACGCTTCCTTAGACGTTCACCGTCACAGGACGGTTTTTCATCGCGAACGTCCCGCCGGCCGAACCTGTTCCTCCACGCAGCAAGAACCGCCCGGCAAGGAGGACTGACCTCGGCAATCTCTGCCTACCCGCCGAGACTACCTTGGCTAAGCCGGCGTTTTTTCGCTCGCGGAATCCAAGGCCTTCGGGCACGAATGTTGAGTTCCAAGCCATGAACCGCTAACCCGAGACGGTGGTGCTCCCATGGGGATACTCGACACGTGCTGGCAGGCGCTGAATCAGGACATCGGATTGTTCCCGGGATTCCGCAGTCCCCTGCTCAGTTGGCTGGGGGCGGCTGGGATTCTCGTATTCAGTGTCTGGCATAGCGGTGCGTTGTTGCACGGATTTCTGTGGGCCAGTCGGGCGTTCGGTCGCTGCAACACCGCGCTCGAGAAGCTCGCCCGCGCCCGGCATGCGGTGAACCGCGAGTGGATTGCCCTGCCGAGACTCAAGAGACCCTCATCCCCTTCGCTTGTCGTGGAGGGAAGCCGGCGGGACCTCGACGACCTTGAAAACCTCGACCGCATCCTCCGCGCCGAACCGGCCTTCATTGCCGGATGGTTGTCGTACCGAAAGACCTTCGCCGTCGAGCAACCGTCATGGTTCATCGAGCCGAACGTGCATGCGGACCGCTCCTCCAGCGAGTTCTTTCTCCTGGAATGGATGTGCGCCGACCGCCTAGACCTCCGGTTCTATCACGCGCTGCCCGGCCTCATCACGGGCATCGGCCTCACCTTCACGTTCCTCGCCATTCTCCTCGGTCTCAGCAAACTGCACGCCGACGGCTCCCACATCGAAGGCATCCAAGGATTGATCAATGGCCTGGCGGGCAAATTCCTGACCTCCATCGTCGCGTTGGTCTGCGCCAATGGCTTTGTGCTCCTGGACAAATCGTTGGCGTTCCGGCTCGAGCGCTCGCATCGGCGCTTCATCGCGTTGCTCGACGAAATCTTTCCCCAGCGCGTTCGGGAGCGGAACGCTCAGAGCGCCGCGTCTCGCGCGGCCGCGGCCCCCGCAAGCAGCGTCATCAGAAGCGAGGAGCTCTCCCGGGGGATGGACTCGGTCAATCGGCGGTTGACGGCGACCGTGAACGCCCTCTCTCAATTCTCCGAATCGCTCGCGCAGCTGAGGAAGGGCGAAGGTCGCTGGAATGAAGAGGAGCTGTCCGTCTGCCTCGGCCAGGCGCTCAAGAGAGAGTTCCTGCCGTTATTCAGTCCGCTTCGGGATTCCATCGACGCGTTATCCCGTGCGATCGAGGGCAGACATGACCCCGCTCCTTTGGCGCATGACGACATGGAGCGCTTGGTCGGCGCGGTGAAGCACCGCTCGATGGAGGAGCGTCAGGATCGCAGAGACACCGGTCGCACCGTCGGCCCTCTGGGGCTCATCTGGTTCAGGCCTGATGGAAGGTCCCGATGAATCGCGCGTCGTCTCGCGCCGACGACCAAGACGGGGACCCCACCATCCACGGCATTACCGACCTCATGACGTCGCTCGCCGTCGTCTTCATCCTGCTCCTGGCTGCCTATGTCACCAGAGAGGACGAACCGCAGCGTGATCACGTCCCGCCACCGGCAACCGTCTCCCGCATACCGGCAGACGACGCGCAGGTGCACCCGGCCGCATTCTCCACTGAGCCGCCGAAGCCGGGCGTCCTGAGTATCGTCGTCCCGGACGCCAGGCTGCACTTCGAGACGGGCAAGAGCGCCGTTCTGCCGATGGGCGAAGCGTTCTTGGCCGAAGCCATGCCGTATTACGCCTCGCTGGTGTGCGGCCCGGACGGACACAACGTCGAGGCCTTCGTGATCGAAGGCCATACGGACGACCGGGGAGACGAGCGGCAAAATCTCAGGTTGAGCCAAGAACGTTCTTTCGCGGTGATGGTAAAGGGTCTCGACATCATCCGAACGAGCCTGCCGTTCGCCTACGATTGCTTTCAGCGAAAAATGTCCGCCAACGGACGCGGAGAACAAGAACCGATCCTCGACGACCACGGCGTCGTGGACCGCGACCAGAGCCGTCGGGTCGTGTTCAAGATCCATTTCCGCTCCGCATGAGTCTTTCCTCCTTCCTTCCCCTCCTTTTGGGGAGTAGCCAGTCAGAACGAACCCGCGGTAGCGTGTCGCCGTCCGGAGGATCACGACCCTCCGGAGGAGGACGCTATTCGGATTACTGCGCCGCTCCTCGGCATCGCGATCGGATTGGTGTGTTTCGCGCTCTCCACGTCCGCCTCATCGACGGGCGAGCCCCGGGAGGCCACGGACGCCGCTCGTCTTGTTGCCCTGCTTCTCGATGCCGGACGGGTGACCATCGCGCGGAATCAGGACTTGATCAACGATCCCACCAAGGGAGACAAGGGATTCACGCCTGAGGTCTTCGAAACGCAGCTGGAGGCGGAGTTCCGGCAGCGTACCGGTCTGTCTTTGGCCCGCCTCGACCAGGCAGGCGAGATCTCTCCCCTGGCAAAGTCTCTGTTGGGCAAACTGCTCGAGGAGAGCAAGAACACGATCGGGGCTCACCAAATCGTGATCAATATTCCCGGCGTGCGATACAAGGGATTGAATCCTGCGACGTTCGCCACGGAAACCGCGGAGCGCTTTCAACGATGGTCCGGCGTCTATCTCAAGCAAACGGCTCCCTCGTCCTTCGTGCGCAACCCCAAGAACGCGCCCGACTCCTACGAAGTCGACGCGCTGGCGCGCATGGCGGCAACCACGCAATCGGATTCGACCACGATCATCAGCGACGTCGTGGAGGGCGGACAAGCCGTGCGCGTGCTGTTACCGCTCTTCTACGACAAATCTTGTCTGGCTTGTCACGGTGAGCCGAAAGGCGAGCGCGACATTTCAGGATATCCGAAGGAAGGCGCGAAAGAGGGGCAGCTAGGCGGCGCTATCAGCGTCAAGATCCCGTTGAAGTAACCGCGCAGCGCGGATCGCTTCTCTGTCCCAGTGAATTTTCTATGCCCTTGCTTTCCTTCTTCACGTCTTTTTATCCTATGACCCCTTCCTTAGGAGCGTTGCATGATACGCGTACCGATGCTGCTCCTCATCTTCCTCCTTCTCGGCCTCGGCCTATCCGAGGGTCCCGCCGTCGCCGGCGAGCCGGTCCTCGCCGAAGCCGCCGGGCCAGGTGACTTCGGTCCTCGCGCAACCCCGACGCGCGATTCGCTCGCCGAGGTTCCGCCGTTGATGGCGGAGGGATCCAACTCGTGTGAGATCGTATCCTGCGGCATGGGTCTCAAAGACACGTGCAAGATCACGTGCCCCGCCGATAAAACGCCGAAGTGCAGCTGCGACTGCGCCAAATCCTTCGGCCCCATGTGCACGGAGTACAAAGCCAATTGTCGGTGCGAGTGAAACGGTCCGCGTTGCGCCGGGCAGCGCACGCCGCCGGCGCAACGTGACCTCTCTGCTCATGCCGCCATTCGATACACCCAGCGCGACGATTCCCGCTTGGCTTCCATGACGGCCTTCGCTTCCCGGGATGAGCCCGAGATCCCCAGCGCTCCAAAAAAGATGGCGAGCAACGCCAGAGACGCGGCAACGAGATAGCCGATCGGTACATCGGGCGATTCGCTCGCCTGTGGCAATGAGGGCACAGGCTGAACGGCCATGACGGGCTTGGCCGTGCGCGAACGCCCGGGATCAGGAGCGATTCGGTCGAGGGCGGCCAGCACCGTCCCTACTTGGTACTGGTTCTCCGCCCAGAGCTCGCTCAATGCCGTCTTGGCCTGTGTGACATGAACGATCGCCGCGCCGAGCCTCTCCTCCACTCCCTGCTCCCGCGACCACGATTCGCGAGCCGCGTCAACCACCCACCGCCCCATCATGGCTTGCCAAGACTCATAAAACTTCTGGTGGAGCCTCTGCCCAAACGATTCGGTTGCGGCGATCATACGGCTGTTGAAATCGGACAGATACTGGTCAGCCGTGAGCGCTCCGATCCGGATCCCCCGTCGAGTGAAGTTGACGATCTGGCGACCCATGGCGCCCTGCACCCGAGCTTCATGCTCGATCGGGACGGCGAGGGCCCGCTGGAGCACGGTATTCAACGATCCGCCCGACGCGGCCTCGACAGCTCGCCGTGCCTGGAGTGCCCGATTCCATTCGATCGTGGCGGCTGAAGTGATCCGATCAGTCCGAC
Organism: Nitrospira sp.; assembly: GCA_035760745.1. Classification (GTDB taxonomy): domain Bacteria; phylum Nitrospirota; class Nitrospiria; order Nitrospirales; family Nitrospiraceae; genus Nitrospira_C. The sequence continues at coordinate 8,890 of DASTSI010000085.1, forward strand.
GCTGCAAGAGCGCTCGATCCACAATGACCTGGCCGAGCACCGGCTGGAGCAAGGCCGACCCGCTGCCGCTCGCCGGCACAGGCGGACCGGCATCCTGGAACGAAGACGGACCCAACGCAATGCCGCTCGCCGCGGCGACGAACAGCGCTGCGCCGAACATGATCGCGCACATCCCTACGCCGACAATGATGTCCAAGCTGTTGTAGCGGTACGTCATGGCAACCTCCTTTCGAGGTTCGAATAAGCGGACGGGAAACGAAGCCGCCGCACTTGCCGAACTTCCCACAAGCTTTGCTGAAGGCCGGTTGATTGATGGGCGTCGTTGTCGCCGGAAGACACCGAGCGGTAACGGCGGTCGACGCGGGGCAGTCGGTACGGTCGGCGTCACAGTCGAGACAAAGACGTGACGCGGGGCAGGGCCGGTCGCTCCGGTTTTCGCTCCACGGAGGACCATTCGACACCTGTGAGCAGAGGAATGGAGAACACCCGAGACGATACGCTCCACGCGAGCCCTGGTCAAGGCCGCGGTGTCTGGGGATTCGCTCGAGCCGAACAGGGGGCCTTCCCAGTCAGGGCCTTTCCCAGTCCTATGTAAGAACAATTGACGAAGGGAAGGAGCGATCGGAGAATGCTGAAGAACGTTCTGTGCGGCGCCGTCATCGTGCTCCTCGCGGCCTGCGGCTCGGACAGTTCTCCCCCCCAAACAACCGGCTCACAGTCGACCAACCCGCCATCCAACCGGCCTCCCACGACTCCATCACCGCCGACCATACCGCCATCGCAGCCGCCGAGCCCTCCTCCACCGCAGGTTCCTCCGCCTTCGCCCCCAGTCGGCAGTCCCGGTGGTCCTTGGCCCGTGGCCGAGCTGACGGTGTACTCGAGCGAACATGGGCTCATCGGGCAGATCATCGATGCCGGACCTGATGATGCGCAGAACATTTGGGCCGTGACACCGGACACGCTGTACCTCCTTCAACCCGGGAAACCGAGCGCGAAGGCATTCACGGCTTCCGATGGACTGCACGTGCAGACGTACACCGATCCGAGCTCGGGTCAGCAGACGACGAGCTTCATCACGGCCATGGCCGGGGGACACAGCAATGAAGTGTTCCTGGGATATCGCGGATATGAGCAGGAAATTCCGCCGCCGGCGCCGCCTCCCTGCTGCGTGGCCAACGCTGATTTCAGCGACCCGCGATGGCATCTCGGCCAAGCGGACAAGGTCACCTTGAACCAGGACGGAACGATTCAAGTCCGTCGTTACGAGTTCTTGTGCGACGTCACGGTGAACTGCTGGGAAGAACGGTCGGCTCGGCGCATGATTTTCGGTCATACCGGGACGGCGGCGGGTCATCTCTTCATCGGCTTCGACCATGGCGTGACGCACGTCTTCAACGACACCTGGGGGGATCACATCCATGTCGAGACGGCCTGGCATTTCGCCGACGGCACCGAAGTGCCGCGACAAGGAGAGCAATACGGGCTCGCCCTATTCCCGAACGGTGACTTGCTGACGGCCGGCGGCTACGGCGTCGGCACCCAGTTGTGGAACGCTGATCCGAAGGCCTGGGTCAATCTCGGGTTCGCCTGGGCGTTCACGACATACGGGCCGGCGGAGCCCTATAACAAGGGACCGCATGATCTCGTGGTTCCAGAAGGCTATCGGGAGGACAACCGCGGCGCCGCCGTGTCGCCGGACGGCACGGCCTGGTTCATCAGTGTCACCAGAGGGTTGGCCAGTTTCAACAATCAAGCAGCACAGGGAAATCTCGACATGATCCGGACGTATACGGACGTGCCGGGTCTTCCTGTCTCCGGATTGATCGATCTGGCAGCCGACCCGGATGGAACATTATGGCTCGCCGATGCAGGCGGCCGGTTGCTGCGGTTCAACCCGGCCACTCTTACCATCCAAGTATGGCCCGACGTCTCCAACGTCACCCGCATCGTCATGGACACGACGGTCATCCCTCGTGCGCTGTATGTGTCCATGGGCAGCGCGGGCTTGGCCGTCATCCGATCCAAGTAGCCGCCGCGTGTCGCTCGGCTTTTCCCTAAGCGAGGGTTCAGGCCCGTCATCCCGCACCATTCCTGACAGCTTGTCTTTCCTCGGACAGCGTGTCCGTGATTTTGGCGGGCACCCTGTCACACGCGCCGTGAAAACGGGAACGTTTCGCTTTTTTCCTCCCGGTCCGGCGCCGCGCACACAACCGGTCCGCCCCTTGCACAACCCGGGACACGACGTTTCCGGCGTCAAGAGAGGCTCGCCAATGACAGAAAAGAAATGCGAGGACGTCCGCGATGCGGATGACGTGATCCGGGAATATTACCAGGACAATCCCGACGCACCGTTTCGTGAAGACGACACCGAACCGGTTTCGAGCGTCAAGGAGAAACACCAGTACACGTCACGGTCTCCCGAAGTCTCCGGCGGCGACGTGGATGCCGCATGGGAGCAGGCGGATGTCGGGCCCGAGACGGTGGGTGGCTCGAATCCGACACCCGATCAGGACATCGTCGAGGACGTCGGCCGCGCGGCCGGCGTGACCTACGAGGACGGCGAACCCTTGAAGTTCGGTGACAAGGTGCCTCAGCGAGATGAGCGGCGGTGGGAACTCGATCCTGCCTCTTCCGAGGATTATCAAGCCCGCGCGAGCGAGAACGCTCCTCCATCATCCCCTTCGGAACAGCCTCGCACGAAATCCGGGCAGGTCGGCAAGGCACGCAGCAGGAAAACCCGTCCGCGCCGCCCGTCCGGCTGACCGGTAGGGTTCGACGCATCCACAGTTCGAGCAAGCAGACATCGCTGGCGGACGAACATCGTCCTTGGCTCACCGAAAAAGGACACCCGGTGACGACCGAAGTACATTCAGAAGCGAGTCGGTTGGGCGAACCCGCCACGATTGCCGTGCTGCGCGCCTTGCAACTCGGCGATCTGCTCTGCGCGGTGCCGGCTTGGCGCGCGCTCCGCTCCGCATATCCCCACGCACGCATCGCGTTGATCGGGCTCCCCTGGGCGAAAGAGTTCGTCGCGCGCTTCGGCCGGTACTTCGATGAATTCATCGAGTTTCCCGGCTATCCGGGCCTGCCGGAACGCGAACCGTCGATTCGAGCGATTCCGGCATTTCTCGCAGCCATGCAGGCGCGGCGATTCGGCGCGCTCCTGCAAATGCAGGGAAGCGGACACTATGCCAATGAGTGCGGGCTTCTGTGCGGAGCCGAACGACTGGCGGGGTACTACCAAGCGCCCGAGCTCTGCCCGGACCCCCAGCGCTTCATGCCCTATCCGGACGGCATCCCGGAAATACGCCGCCACATCCGGCTCATGAACTTTCTCGGGATCCCGGCCTCCAACGAAGACCTGGAGTTCCCGTTGACCGAAGCAGACGAGGAGGACTTCCGACGACTTGAAGAGGCGCGCGATCATCCCGCAGGGTCCTACGTGTGCATTCATCCCGGAGGCAGAAGGCCGGCGCATCGTTGGGCCCCAGAGTATTTTGCCGCGGTCGCCGACCGACTGGCAGCGGCCGGACTCCGAATCGTCCTCACCGGCACATCGGGCGAGCAGGAACTCGGGCAGGCCGTCCAAGGAGCGATGACGGCCAAGGCGCTGAGCTGTATCGGCCGTACGACGTTGGGCGCCGTGGGAGTCCTGCTCAGCCGCGCACGGCTGTTGATTTCCAACGACACCGGTCTGTCGCACATCGCCGCAGCGTTGGCCGTTCCGAGCGTCATTGTCTGCATCGGCTCCGACCCGATTCGCTGGGGGCCGTTGAATCGTCACCGTCACCGGGTGCTCGCCGGACGCGACACCAGCCCGGACCGCGTGCTGTCCGAAGCGAGCGTTGTGCTCGGAGGCACGGACGCCCCGACCGCGACGGAGAGCCGGGCCACTGGTTCGGGCTCGTCATCCACAGATGGAAATTCAGCCGGAGCGAAGCGGCTGCGCATTCTCACTTGGCATATGCACGGCAATTATCTGTACTACCTGAGCCACGTGCCGCACGACTTCTTCCTGCCCGTCGGTCGTCCGGAGCCCGGATATGCGGGGTGCGCGCCCGGTTTTCCCTGGCCCCCCAACCTGCATGAAGTGCCGATCCCCGAGCTTCCATTCCGCGAGTTCGACTGCATTCTCTTCCAATCAAGGACCGCGTACATGGTCGATCAGTATGAAATTCTCTCGGATGCCCAACGTGCCCTTCCGAAACTGTACTTGGAGCACGACCCGCCGCAAGAGCACCCGACCAATACCATTCATCCGGTCGACGATCCCGCGATGTTGTTGGTCCACGTCACGCGCTTCAACCGCCTCATGTGGAACAGCCGCCGCACGCCGACCCGCGTGATTGAGCACGGAGTCGTAGTCCCGGAAGGCGTGACCTACCGTGGCGACGTGGAAAAGGGCCTGGTAATCGTGAACCATCTCCAACGGCGCGGCCGTCGCCTCGGAGCCGATATCTATGATTACGTCCGAGCGCGCGTGCCGCTCGATCTCGTCGGGATGGATTCGGTCGTCGCGGGCGGACTGGGGGAAATCAGTCATGATCGGCTCCCGGAACTCCTGTGCCGCTACCGCTTCGTCTTTCATCCCGTCCGCTATACCAGCCTCGGACTCGCCCTGTGCGAGGCCATGGCTCTCGGCGTTCCCCCCGTCGCGGTGGCGACGACGGAAATTCCCACCGTGATTCGGCACAACGTCTCCGGCTACGTAGAGACGGACGTGGACCGGCTCGTCGGCTGGATGAAGGTGCTCCTTGCCTCTCCGGAGGAGGCGCGCCGCCTGGGCGCCGGGGCGCGCCGGGTTGCTCGGGCCCGATTCGGCATCGCGCGATTCGTCCGGGACTGGGACGCGGCACTCCAAACCTGCGTCGGCCGGCATGCGGAGGAGAAGCAGCGGAGCAAGCGACGCGAACCGCGGCAGACGGAGGTCGTAGGATGAGCCGGCAGATTGCCCTGATCAGCGAGCATGCGTCTCCCTTGAGCCGCCTCGGTGGCGTGGATTGCGGCGGACAGAATCTCTATGTCGGTCAGGTTGCCAAGGCCTTGGCCGGAATGGGATATGACGTGGATGTGTTTACCCGACGCGACAGCGACGTGCTGCCGGAAACCGCCGAATGGGTGGGCGGCGTGCGGATCATCCATGTTCCGGCCGGCCCCCCGGAATTCGTCCGAAAAGAAGATTTGCTGCCTTACATGGACGACTTTACGAGTTACGTCGTCCGTTTCTGCAAATGCCAGCGAAAGGCCTACGACATCGTCCACGCGAATTTCTGGATGTCCGGCCTGGTCGCGGCGGACGTCAAGCGCATCTTGGGCACGCCGTTCGTCATCACCTTCCACGCGCTGGGACGAGTCCGCCGGGAGCATCAGCAGCATGCAGACCAATTTCCCGACTCCCGGTTCGCGGTGGAAGACCGGATCATTGCGGAGGCCGACCATCTCATCGCGGAGGCGCCTCAGGACGAGGAGGATCTCATCCGCCTCTACAACGCGGACCCGGCCAAGATCACGATCGTGCCGTGCGGGTTCGATTCCACGGAACTCTGGCCGATCAGCAAGCCGTTGGCCCGCATCGCACTCGGCTTGCGGCCGGAGGAACCCATCATCCTCCATGTCGGACGGCTGGTGCCGCGCAAGGGAATCGACACGGTCATCAAAGGGTTCGCGGGCTTCCTCCGCAAACACCAGGTCCAAGCCCGGCTGCTGATCGTCGGCGGCGAGTCGGACGAGCCCGACCCCCGCTGCACGCCGGAAATCGGCCGGCTGCAGCGGATCGCCGAAGCGGAACGCGTCGCCGACCGAGTGACGTTCGTCGGACGCCGCGGCCGGGACCAGTTGAAGTATTACTACAGCGCGGCCGATATCTTCGTCACCACGCCCTGGTACGAACCCTTCGGCATCACGCCGCTCGAAGCGATGGCCTGCGGCACGCCGGTCATCGGCTCAAACGTCGGCGGCATCAAGTTCACCGTCAGGGACAGTGAGACCGGCTACCTCGTCCCGCCGAAGGATCATGAGGCGCTCGCCGACAAGCTCGCGCATTTGTGTGCCAATCAGAAACTGCTCGGCGTCTTCGGGCGCCAAGCGATCCAGCGCGTCAACGATCTCTTCACCTGGACAAAGGTGGCCAAGGGCCTTGCCGCCCTATACGAGCAGGTGCTGATCGCCAATCGCCCGGAACCGGTGGCGGAGCCGTCTCACCTGGCCTACGTCGACCGGAAGTTCGATCTGACGGTTCAGGTGCTGGAGGAATCGCGGCGCCGGCTGCGTACTCCGCTGGTCGATGCGGCCCGCCTGCTGATGGATTCGTTCCACGAAGGCGGGAAAGTCCTGACCTACGGATTCGGCGACAGCGCAGGAACGGCCGAGTCGCTCGCGGCATCTTTCGTCCGCTCATTCCGCACGACGCATCGTCCCGGCCTTCCCGCCCTGTGCCTGAACGGGACGACCGACTGGCTTCGGGCCAATGCCGATTCCGCGTACGACCTCGCAAGGCGTCTGCACCTGTTCGGCCAATCCGGCGACGTGTTCATCGCAATCATCGCCGATCAGCCGCCCGATGCGGTCCTGCACGCGCTGTCCGCCGCGCGGGATCGCGGGCTGCGGACCATCCTCCTCCTCGGCCAGGACGAGACGGTCTTTACAGCGGACGTGGTCCTCCACATCCCGAGCGATCAGCAGCACTCGATCGTGGAACTGCACCTCCTCGTCGTGCATCTCCTGCTTGCTCTCGTCGACCGACAGTTGGAGGCTTCCGATCGCCTGCCCGCGCGGCCTGGCACCGTGCGGAGCTTGTGGGAAACGACTTCGCGGAACAAAT
>DASTSI010000086.1:0-3934 GCA_035760745.1 Nitrospira sp.
GGAGCGAGGACGGTTTGATCGCCGCGCCGAACAGGACCGGGGCCCAGGCAAGGAACGGGAAGCGCCGGCGCAGGTCTTTCTCGACCTGTTGGCGCGCGCCCTTGTCGCTTTCGCGGAGATCCCACTTGTTGACGAGCAACAGACAGGCTCGACCTTGCCGAAGGGTGATCCCGGCGATCTTCGTATCCTGCTCCGTGACGCCCTCCTGTGCATCCAACACCAGCACCGCCACATCCGAGCGTCCGATGGCCCGGAGCGCGCGCGACACGCTGTAGCCTTCAATCCCGCGATCGATCTTCCCGCGTCGGCGGATGCCCGCCGTATCGGTGAAGAGGTAGCGCCGGCCCTCGTAGAGAGCGAGCGAGTCCACCGAATCACGGGTCGTGCCCGGCACGTCGCTGACGACGACACGCTCCTCGCCGAGCACCGCGTTGACCAACGTGGACTTGCCTACGTTCGGTCGGCCGACGACCGCGACGCGGGGGATTCCGCTTCCCTCCGGCTGCACCTCTTCCGGCGGCAGGAGCGGATAGAGCCCATCGAGGAGTTCGGCGACGCCGATCCCGTGCTCGGCGGAGACCGGGTACAGGTTGTCGAATCCCAGCCGGTAAAAATCGGCGATCAGGGAATCGGCTTTCGGGGTGTCGATCTTGTTGACTGCGACGAACAACGGCTTGGTGGTCCCGCGCAGGACGCGGACGATTTCCTCGTCGGCCGGAGTCAATCCGGTGCGGCCGTCCATGACGAGGATCAGCACGTCGGCCTCGGCGATCGCGAGCTCGGATTGACGCTTGATGAGCGCCAGCATGCCGTCGGATGCCGAAGGATCTAGTCCGCCGGTATCGACCAAACGAAATCCGCGGTTTCGATACGAGGCATCGGCGTAGTTGCGATCTCGCGTGACCCCCGGCACGTCGTCGACGATCGCGGTGCGGCTCCCGAGGATCCGGTTGAACAGCGTCGACTTGCCGACGTTGGGCCGTCCGATGATGGCGACGGTCGGAAGAAGCGCGGAGGACTGAGGGTTGAGTGCCGAGGGTGATGGCATGCTATCGCGACGCGAGCTCGTTCGGGACCGTAACACAGGAATTTTCATCAAAACAACCTCGTGTTTGGCCGGTGACTTCAGTTATACTTTTTTGGTGACGCCACCCTCGGCTCTCCGCCCGCAGTCGGTTCCCTTCGACTGGAGCTCCATCGACGACGTGCTGCTCGACATGGACGGGACGCTCTTGGACCGCCATTTCGACAACTTCTTCTTCGAAGACGCGCTGCCGCGACGCTATGCGGCCTTGCAAGGCCTGCCGTTCGAGGAGGCGCGGGAGCGGTTGATGGCGATGTACCGGTCGGTGGAGCGTGAGCTGGCCTGGACGGACCTGCACTATTGGACCGGCCGCGTCGGCATCGACGTGGTGGCGCTTCATCGAGAGCTGAGCCACATGATCGGCTTCCTTCCGGGAGCGGAGCGATTTCTACTGGAGATGAAGGCGCGGGGAAAACGCGTCACGATCTTGACCAACGCGCATCGCGCCGGAGTCGAAATCAAGAGCGACAAGACCGGTCTCCACCGCCTGGTGGACCGCATCGTGGACGCCTTCGAGGTGGGATATCTCAAGATGCGGCCGGAGTATTGGCCGGCGTGCCGGCGGCTCGTGGGGTTCGACCCCGGCAGATCGCTCTACGTCGACGACGATGAAGACTGCCTGTCGGCGGCCAGGCAATTCGGCCTCGCGCACGTCGTTCACAGCGCCAAGTCGAGCTCCGAGCTTCCGCCCTCCTTTTCGCGCGGATTTCACTCGATCACGGACCTTCCCATCCTGCTGAACGGCGCCGGCTCAGGTCCCTGACGGCGGGCCTACCGCCACGCCGCGATACATCTCGCCGGCGAGCCGGGGAACATGCTCCATGCGGAAGCGGTCGAGCGTAGAGAGACGCAAGCCGCTCTGGATGATCAACCGGTCGATCCGCCGGTTCACATGGCATCCGCATCCCAGCACGTTTTGAATCGGGTTCAACCGGTCCTGCCAGGCGGCGACGCGGGCGTCGTCGCTCCGTCCATGTTCCAGGAAGAGAAAGCGCCCCTCCGGTTTCAGCACGCGGCGAATCTCCGCGAGCGCCCGCCCGGGGTCGGCGATGCTGCACAAGGTCCAGGTGCTCACGACCCAATCGAATCGGCGATCGGCGAACGGCAATCGTTCGGCCCGGTCATGATGCGGTTCAACGGGAAACGAAACCGACTCGATGCGCCGCTGCACTCGGCGCGGGAGGGCGGGGAGGGGATCGACGGCCGCCAGGCGGGCGACCCCTTGCGGGTAGTGCGGAAGGTTGAGGCCGGTCCCGAAGCCGATCTCGAGGATCTCGCCTCGTACGTCGGGCAACAAGCCGCTCCGCAAACGCCGAAATTCCTCACCGCTCATCATCCAGTCCATCAGCCGGGGAAAGACGTACCTGCCGTAGACTCCCATGCCGCCTCCGTCGGACGCCGCGCTCGAGCCCGTCGTCGCCCTTCGAGGATAGCGGCTGCTTGTATGAAGCGCCAGTGTCGCGCCTCACTCGAGGCGATGGGCGATTGTTGTTGCTCCGGTCGGCGTATGTTACAGTCGTTTCTCCTCGCGCCGGCCCGCATTCCCGGCCGGCGCGCACATCACCCATGAGCAAGACGTACGACCATCGAGCCATCGAGGCCAAGTGGCAGGCCTATTGGGAGCAGCATCGCCTGTTTCGCGCTTCCGACGACCACGCCAAGCCCAAATATTACTGTCTCGACATGTTTCCCTATCCGTCCGGCTCGGGCTTGCATGTCGGGCACTTGGAAGGCTACACGGCCACCGACATCGTCTCCCGCTATAAGCGCATGCGCGGCTTCAATGTGCTGCATCCGATGGGCTGGGACGCGTTCGGCCTTCCCGCCGAACAGTATGCGGTCAAAACGGGCATCCATCCCGCGGTGACGACCGCCCAGAATATCGCGACCTTCAAACGCCAGATGAAGCGGATCGGACTCTCCTATGATTGGGATCGCGAGCTGAGCACGACCGACCCCGACTACTATCGTTGGACGCAATGGATTTTCTTGCAGCTCTTCAAGTGCGGGCTCGCCTATGTCGCCGATGTCCCCGTCAATTGGTGTCCGGCGCTCGGGACGGTGCTCGCGAACGAGGAGATCGTCGACGGCAAGAGCGAGGTGGGGGGCTTCGAAGTGGTCCGGCGGCCGATGCGCCAATGGGTCTTGAAGATCACGGCCTACGCGGATCGCTTGCTCGAGGATCTCTCGCTCGTCGATTGGCCGCCCAGCACGCTGGAGATGCAAAAGAACTGGATCGGCCGTTCCGTGGGGGCGGAGGTGGAATTCCGGCTCGCCGGCGTGAACGGCGCGGTACGGGTTTTCACGACGAGACCGGATACGTTGTTCGGGGCGACCTATCTGGTGCTGTCTCCCGAACACCCGCTCGTGGACGTCGTGACCACCGCCGACCACAAGGACCGCGTCAAGGCGTACCGCGATGCGGCGGCGAAAAAGAGCGACTTGCAGCGGCAGGAGTTGGACAAGGAGAAGACGGGCGTATTCACCGGCGGCCATGCGATCAATCCCGTCAACGGGGAGGCGTTGCCGATCTGGGTGGCGGACTATGTGTTGATGGGTTATGGCACGGGCGCGATCATGGCGGTGCCCGGGCACGACGCCCGCGACTGGGCCTTCGCGAAGGCGCACGCGCTCCCCATCCGCGAAGTGATAGCGGGCGGAGACGTCGGGAAGGCCGCCTACGAAGAGACCGACAAGGGCCTGGTGGTCAACAGCGCGACGCCGGATGGCTCGTTCTCGATCAACGGACTGAAGCCGACCGAGGCGATTCCGAAGATCACGGCTTGGCTGGAATCCCAGAAGAAGGGCCGAAAGTCCATCAATTATAAGCTGCGCGACTGGCTCTTCGCC
>DASTSI010000087.1:0-17843 GCA_035760745.1 Nitrospira sp.
GCGTGTCGTTCGGCGAGCAGCACCAGGTAAAGGATGAATCATAGCGATATTGGTCGTGATAGACGCGCTCCCAGGACCGGTCCGGATATTCGCCGAGGGGGTTGCCCACTTCGATGACCGGTTGGAGCGCCGTCAAGGCGAGGACCTTGTCCGCCACCGCCACCGCCGCGACCGTGCCGGCGGATATCTTTAAAAACTGTCGGCGTGAAAGCATACCTGCACCTCCATGCTAAAAAGCATCAATAATTTCCTTCCCTGCGCAATGCGTCTGGTCACCTCCTTCCCCCTCGTTGGTCCGCAACGCAGGCTAGAGTGCAGGGTTTTTACATTGGGCCGGGATAAATGATCGATACGGAAATACGGCGTTTGTTATAAACACGACATAAAGACCGTGGCCGTATTTCGTTGGCTGGTATCGAGCGGGGATGGACGGATGGAACGGGTCGGGTTCAGGAATCTCTTTCGGCGGAGAACCGATAGCCCACGCCTGGATCTGTGAGGATGTACTGAGGTCTCGCCGGATCCCTTTACAACTTCTTACGCAGCCTGCCCACGAAGACGCGCAAATATTGCTCTTGATCCACGTAGGCGTCACCCAAGATCTTCTGAAGCAAAATACGGTGCGTGAGCACCTTGCCGGCATGTGTGATCATATATTTCAGAAGGTCATACTCGATCGGTGTGAGCTTGAGCAATTGGCCGTCCACCTTCACTTCTCGACGGTCAAAATTGACGTGCAAAGATCCATTGGCAAATATCGATCCGCGGTGGGCCGCCGCCGCACGCCGCAGCAACGATCGAATACGGGCCAGCAACTCGTCAGTGCCGAAGGGCTTCGTCATATAGTCATCAGCCCCCAACTCGAGCGCTTCAACCTTGTGATGCTCCCCGCCGAGCACGGATAGCACAATGATCGGGACGCTCGAAGACGCGCGAATGTGACGCACGACTTCGACACCTTCGATGCCGGGCATGAGCAGATCAAGGATCACGATATCGAAGCGCCGGTCACTGAAGAGACGAATCGCACGGTCTCCGTTTTCTGCCGTATCAACCTGCCAGCCTCGACTGGCCAGGCTGGACTGGAGCGACCGCCGTATTTGCGGCTCGTCGTCGACGATGAGGATATGCGCGGGCGGGATCATGCCGTCTCTTTTTTTGCTTCTATCGGCATCAACGAGGACTCGGCGTCAGGAGGACAGGCGGGGCCTGGGATGCAAAACAGGAAGGCCGTCTCGTTTCCCGGAGAAGACTGCACGGTGATCTCCCCCCCGTGTGCCTCGATGATCGCTTTGCAAATGGCGAGACCTAATCCGGTACCCGGCGGGCCTCCCGCTCTCCCCGCTGCCCCCCGAAAGAAACGGTCGAAAACACGCGGTAAGTGTTCAGGAGAGATTCCTTCACCAGTGTTCGAAACACGAACCTTCAGCGTCCCGTTTGACATTGACGCCTCCAGAATGATCGACGTATGGGGCGGAGAAAACTTTGCGGCATTTTCGAGGAGGTTCACGAGAACTTGCTGAATCTGCACTCCGTCGACATAGACAGGCGGAAGATTGCGAGCCAACTCAATCTGCAGGACTCTCTCCTTGAGCAGGACGTCAACCCTTCGGACCGCAGCTTCCAGCAACTCCTCGAGGACGTGCCATTGACGGTTGGGTTGCAGTGCACCGGCTTCGACCTTCGACATGTCCAGCAGGTTCCCGACAAGTCGATCCAAATAGCCCACCTGTTCCTCGATATTGCCGAGGAACTCCCTCCGGGATGATTCCGTGTGTCCGTCGTCGAGGAGACTGAATACGGTGGACCGAATGGCGGTCAGCGGGGTGCGCAGCTCATGGGAGACCGAAGATAACAGAGCCGATTTCATGGCGTCTGCTTGGCGCAACGCTTCCATGGTCATGGCCTGGCTTTGCTTCAATTCTTTCTCAGCCTTGAAGGAGCGCCATGTCCCGAGCGATGCCACGGCGACGATGAGCAGCACGGCGGCCGCTTCACCACGAATGAGGCGTTGGATACGACTCTTGGAATGCTCGTACAGAAGGGACACGACTTCATGAGCCTGTTCCAGAAGCACCGCATTGTCATTAATCACTTCCTCGCGTAGATTCTCTCGCTCGTGGTCGGGCAAACGTCCATGAATCAAGGCCTCGATTTTGAGCTTGAACGCATCCAGTTCCCGTTGTTGCGCGAGAAGGCTTTTTCGAATCGGCTCGGTCGGGGCAGCCGGCAAGGACACGATCTGGCCGTCGACGTTCGTCAGTCCGCCTTGTATGAGCGCATCCCAACGCTCGTGCAGCAACGCGCCCGTGCGGTGATATTCGGCCGGAAGACCTTGGGAGGCTTGGAGCACTTCCTTCATATAGCGCTCCAGCAACATACGCTGGCGTCCCGCCATATCGATGAGGAGCGCATCCGAGTCGCGACTTTGCAGGACCGTAAGCGTGAGGGGAACGAAGGCGAGCGCTACCAAGGTCAGGAGTCCGACAATGCTCAAGAGTCTCCAATCATACGTGTGAGGCCTGCTTGGTGTGATCACGGTGAATCGCTCCATGGCATAACTGCCGGTACGCGTATGAAGGCTTCGTTACGGACTCCTCTGTTACAGGGGCGAGGCCATCGATCAGCCTGTCCCCCTTTGGGAATACTTCGGCATTGAATTTCACGCGCACATCATTATCTGTGCACAACACTGCCGCTGCAATACCCCTCTTGTCCTCACTGTTTCGAGCGCGTCGGCAGCATGCGCGGTTTGGTACTGCTGCCCGTCTACATGTTTTCGCAATTCTGACATACCAATTTGTTGAGGCCACTCTGACCTCGTGGCGCTCACAAGACCAGCACAGAAGGAGCACGAGAACTTCTTCTTCCGGCCGCTGTGGGAAATTTCCAAGACCATGGTCTTGTCACGCCGATTTTCTGTAATGCGGACAGGTCAGTGAAGGGAGGATGGGCCGACGACCTCCCGACGCGCAGAGCCTGCGTTCCTGGGGCGTGGCCTAGAAGCGTGTGGACGAGGATGGGCAATGCAAAACGATGGAGCCGGCGACTGGAATCGAACCAGCGACCTGCGGTTTACGAAACCGCTGCTCTACCAACTGAGCTACGCCGGCGGGCATTGAATTCCGTTATCTAACATAGCGGCCTCTCATTGCACAAGCACCTCTATCGCTGCTGAAAGCAGCCGATTTCCTTACGCGCCAGTGGCGCGATGCGTTTGGCAAACTACACTTCGCACGATCGACAACATTGATCTGCCACTCCCCCCCATAAGAGGGGAATGACCTAAGCCATCTCCCTCCGGTAGTTTGTCCGCTCAACTACACACAAAAAGGAACCTGTTATGAAGCGCCCATTGTTGGGTCGATGGTGCATTGCTCTGCTGCTCGGCTCATGGGCCTTGTCCGGCTGCTCGAACAGCAGCAGTAACAATTCTCCGAACGGAGGAAGCAACTCAGGGGGAGTCGTCGCTGCGTCCCCCGGCACATTGACCTATCGAAATGACAACGCGCGGACCGGACAGAATCTTGAAGAAACCATTCTGACTCCAGCAAACGTCAATGCTGCACAATTCGGTCTCTTGTTCTCGTATCCCGTCGACGGTTGGGTTTATGCACAACCGTTGTATATGCCGAACGTCTTCATCGGCGGACAGCCGCGTAACGTCGTGTTCGTCGCGACGGAGCACGACACCGTTTACGCTTTTGATGCAGACGGGGGAGGCATTTTATGGCAACGGAGCTTCATCGACCCAGGTAGCGGTGTGACGAGCGTCCCGATGGGCGACATTGGTTGTACGGAGGTGCTGACAGAGAATGGAATCACGAGTACGCCGGTGATCGACCCAGCAAGTGGCATTCTCTATGTCGTGGCGATGACGAAAGAAAACGGTGAATATGTCTACCGGATCCACGCCCTGAGCATCACGACGGGGAACGACGTCATCGGGACGGGGACCGTGATCGCGCCTTCCATCCCAGGAGCGGCCGACCCCAACGACGGGCAAGGCCATGTCGTCTTCAATCCCATACGGCACAAGCAGCGCGCGGCCTTACTTCTCACCAACGGGTTGGTCTATGTCGCTTTTGCTTCGCAATGCGACGTGCCTCCCTACCATGGGTGGCTCTTGGGCTACGATGTCAAAACGCTTCAGCTCGTCGCCACGTTCAACGATACACCCAACGGCGACGACGGCGGCATTTGGAACGGAGGTCCTGCGGCCGACGCTGCGGGCAACGTCTTCGTCATCACGGGAAACGGGACCTTCGACCGTCAGAACAACATGAGCAATACCAACTGGGGCGATAGCTTCCTCCGTATGACGGCACGTCTTGGTGTCATAGATTTCTTTACGCCGTTCAACCAACAGGTTCTCGCCGACAATGACTTGGATCTCGGATCTTCGATCCCGATGTTGCTGCCCGATCAATCAGTAGGGCGACCGCATCTCCTCATCAGCGGCGGCAAGGAAGGCCGGATTTACGTTGTGGACCGCGACAACATGGGTGGATTTCAAACGACAGACGATAGCCAGATCGTCCAGGAACTGGATCCCTTCCCTGGTGCGCTCTTTACCGGACCGGCCTACTTTAACAACACCGTGTATTTCGCTGCGAATCACGATGTCGTGAAGGCATTCTCTCTGACCAACGGCCTCTTAAGCGCTTCGCCTGTCGCTCAGGGCTCGGCCCCGTTCACCTATCCGGGCTCTCAACTCACTATATCCGCAAACGGTTCGATCAACGGTATCGTCTGGGCGTTGGATGTCGGTATTCCAGTGATCCTTCGTGCCTACCTGGCAGCCGATGTCGGGCAATTACTGTACGACAGCGGCAATGCATTACAGAACTTCGGCGGAGGACAGTCGTTCATGGTTCCAACCGTCGCCAACGGCAAAGTCTACGTGATCACGGGGGACACGCTTTCTGTCTTCGGGCTGCTTCATTAGACTGGTGTGATCGCTATTTCAGCTTCGCAATGGGTTGCAGCCTGATCATCGCCCCTTGCCCTGGGCCCGGGATGCAGAGAGGCTCCTGCTCGTTGCCGAACAGTTCCTTCGCCGTCGTCACGACTTGGCCTTTGGCATAGATGCACAGCTCGCCGGCCAGGATCGTCCCATCCTTGTCGTAGTCAGCGGCGCCGCCCAATCCCTTCAAGACCTCATAGGTGAACAGACTGTGCTGACCGACATCGTAGGCATGCGCGTCCTGCACCGACCGATTGCCGATCATCCACATGATTTTATCCTTGGTGGGTGATTCCGGCTCCCAAACAGGCTGGACGGGTTCCTTTCGGTCCGATTGGTCTTCCTGGGGCAGCAATTCGAGCGAAAGATCGAGGATCACGATCGCTCGCTGGAGGGGCGCCTTGATCAACGCCTCATGCAGGCGACGCAGTGAATACATGCGGGGATGGGGTCCGACGGCCCCATCGAACGGCAGGAGCGAAACGGCGCCCGTGGTTCCCTCGACCACCCCGCGTCCGGAAACGTAGAGGTAGAGCACCGTCGCGGGATCGACGTGCTTGGGAAGCCATTCCTCGAGGAGGTCGGCGAGATCGCTTTTGAGTGCATGGGAGTCGGTCAGGCGGCGCACCCGCTCAGGTGGGATGCCGAGCACCCCCTGCCAGTATGTCGCGACAACGTCCGCATCGTGAGCCGCGAATCTCACGCGCGCGATGTCGCCGTCCCGGAATTGTCCGATCCCAATTGCAATGCCGACCGCCTTCGGCTGCTTCAGCCTTCCAGACCGTTTCGGCAGCTCATCGACATCGACCGGCAAGGCTTGCGCGCGGGGCTCGGTCTCGGGCATCATGACCACGAGGAATTTCTTGGGCGACGGAAGCCGGTCCGACGGTGAGAGACTGCGCAGCGCCAGCATCAATTCGGTCTGCATCGATTCTTTCACCGTCCCGATCTTCCCCTCGACCGACACCCGCTTCACTTCGCCGGCCGGAATATCGCCGACAGGCAGCACGCCGGGAATCTGTTCGACGAGCTCCGACCTCCCGCTGACGAGGATTTCGACGCCCTTGGCGTGGCCCGGCCCTTCGTTCTTGACCTCGACTTCGACGGAAATCATCTCCCCGGTATGGAGGATCTGATTCCGATTCTCATCTCGAATGATGACGCGGAACACGAGCGCGGCCGCTTCACTGGATTCCGCGGGCCCCGCCGGCTTCGCTTCGACAACCGGAGCGGACGTCACCGGAGGCGGCGGTCCGTCGGCATCCAAGGGAGACGGAGGCACTGATCCGGCGGAAGATACTTTCCCGGTGCCGGCTTTACGCGCGTCCGCGGCATCGCGAATTTTGCTCGCGGTTCCGAGCTGCTTCGCCATGCCGTCCGTCACATCGTCGATCGCCTCCTGAGCGATGCGGTCCAGGCCCTCCACCTCACAGGATGACTCCGTCACTTTCACGTCGCCGTGGCTCAGACTCTTCAATTTCTTGGTGTACAAGACCGTGCCATCGGCATCGGTGTAGGCGAATTCAAGGCCGAGGGTCAGGGTGGCGGGATAGGATCGCTTGGCTTTCCTCGTGATCGCGAGGTCCAGCTCGGCCAGACCCACGCCGACGTCCTCATATCCATCGACCGGGACACCGGAGGAGGGTTCCGTCACCACCTTCTCGAAGACCAAACCGCTTTTGCGTTTGATGGCCGCGGTGAGCGGACCGCCCAGGGAAAGGGTCTTCGTCTCGTCGCAGGCGTCGCGGTACGTGACAGACGCGGCGGCCACGCTCGGCGCGGTTCGGAGCTGGACGGTGAGCGGAAGGTAGTAGCCGCTTTGCAGCCCGCTTCGCGTCGCGAACAGATTGCATCCCCAGGATGCCAGCAACAGGGACGCCACCAACGGGGAGAGAACCGGTGGTCCAAACAGCCGGACCAATGCTCGGCGCAAAGGTTGCACAGAACCCGTTATACCGAAAAAACGCGGGATCTCACAACCGAGGACTGGAGAGACGTTTGACAGACGTTTCCGGGCTCCATTATCGTCCCGGACATGCGGGACCCTTCCTCCGCCGCGTCTGACGTCGGTTCTCATCGCGGATCCTGGCCGGCTCTGGCGCGACTGATCCGGTTGGGCAACCAAACGGGGACATTGCTCCTGCTCCTGCCCACCCTGTGGTCCTTGGTGCTGGCCGAGCATGGCGTTCCGGATGTACGGCTGCTCGGCACGTTCGTGCTCGGTTCCTTTCTGATGCGGAGCGCCGGTGTCGTGTTGAACGACCTGGCGGACCGTGAGTACGACCGGCGCGTCGTGCGCACCCAACGACGGCCACTGGCAACTGGCGAGGCGACGCCCAAACAGGCAATGACGATCGCCGCAGCCCTCGTCGGATCGGCCGCACTGCTTGTCCTGACGTTAAATCCGCTCACGCTGAGCCTCAGCCCCATCGCGGTGTGTCTGGCCGCGCTCTACCCTTTCGCGAAGCGATTCATCCACGTTCCGCAGGCCATGCTCGGCCTCGCATTCGGCTGGGGTACCATCATGGCATGGGCGGCGTCCCGCGGGACCGTGGAACTGCCGGCGTGGCTATTGTTCATGGCCACGGTGTGCTGGGCGATCGGCTATGACACGATTTATGCTTTACAGGATGCCGATGATGACCGCCGGATCGGCGTCAAATCATCCGCGTTGTTTTTCGGCGATTTCACCTGGCTGGCGGTCGGCCTCTCGCTGGCCGGCATGGTGCTCCTTGTCGGAGCCGCCGGCTGGCTCTCAGGAACAGGACCGATCTGCTATGGGGCCCTGTCGGTGGTCGGCGCATTGTGCGTCCGACAGGTGAGAGAACTAAGGCGCTCGGTGAATCCCTTGCGGGCCTTTGAGCTGTTTCACCAGCACGTATGGTTCGGCTCGGTGATCCTCGGGGGATTGGTCGCCGGCTTCCTGTGGTAGCGTTCGCTAGCTGGAGGGTTTCGCTTCCGCCGAGGCTTCGGCCTTCGGCGCCCGCAGCGTGCTGAGATACGCGACAACGGCCTTCGCGTCCGCATCGCTCAACCCCAGCGCCGGCATTCTCGTTTCGGGCTTCATGGCCTGAGGGTTCTTGACCCACCGATAGACCCAGGTTCCGTTGAGACGGAACCCGGCCCGATCGAGTGCGGGACCGACCTTTCCGCCCTCGTCCCCGACGCTGTGACAGCCGTTGCACCCGTATTTGTTCGAATACAGTTTTTTCCCGGTTTCCGCCAGCGCGGCCACCTGCTCAGGCTTCATCGTCAGGTCAGGCCGCGGGATGTTCAAACCCTTGCCGGGGCGCGTGGAGAAATTGTTGAGGGCGGCCTGGGCGAGATCGAGCTCTTTCTTGGCCTGGGCCATCGCCGCTTGCTCCTTGGCATAGACCGACTCGTCGACGTCGACGTTCTTCTTCTCTGCTTCTTCGCTGGCCTGCTTTTCGGCCGTCTCGTAGGCCTGTTTGGCTTGATCGAATTTGTCCTGCGCGGCTTTGAGCGCGTCGGCCAGCTCCTTCTTCCGTTCCTCGACCTTGAACTCCAACTTCATGCCGTGCAGCGTGCGGACATAGCTCACGATCGCCCAGATCTCTTCCTCGGACAACGTATATTTGAAGGTCGGCATGGTCGGCACCGCGAACTCGTCGTCGCCGATTTTGTCCCCGTCCGGGCTGGTGTCCTTCATGTCGCGGGAAATGGTATTGAAGATGTCCTCGTCCTTAAAGGTGCTCATTTCGGACTTATTCGACAAGTCTTTGGGTTTGGGATCAGGCATCGAGGCCCAATTGAAGCCCTCGTTCTGCCTGCCGTGCTCTCCGTGGCAATGCATGCAGTAGTGACTGTAGAGCTCCTGGCCTCGTTTCTGCTGTTCACTCGCGCACCCGCCGGCGACCAGTGCCCAGACACCGACCAGGCCGGCCAGCGCTCCGATGACGTGCAGCCTCGCCGCGCTCATGCTGACTGCCCTTTCTTTAATTTACGAATCAAGACGAACTGAAATCCCACCGCGATACCCACTGCCATAGCCGCGTAGAAATAGCCGGAATAGTCCGGAGGAGGCTCGGCGCGAAAGTACCACCACGAGGAGACGGCTTTCTGCGATCCTTTTTCACGCAACTCGCCGCTCGCGTCCTTCTTTCCGTCCCAGACGGCGAACGCGATGTTGATGAAGTCCCCCAGTTTCACCTGGGCGTCTTCTTCGGGATGCTCGGTCGCGAGCGCGCGGGAGAAGACCACTTTCCACGTACCGTTGGCGTACGCGCCCTTGGCCTTCACATCTTGATGGTCCTGGGCTTTCAGCGTCCCGAAGCCCTTGGCATTCATGTCGACGGCCTTGTTCTCCTTGTTCTTCCAGTACCAGATGTTGACCGGTCCGCCCTCGACCTGCAGCATCGGCTGACCATGGGCGAAATGCGCTTTCTTATCCCCAACCATGAATTCCAGCGCCGCGGCATCGTCAGGATCTTCGGTGGGATCGGCATACTCGAGAAGAATGGCCACCTGATTTCCGTCGTGCAGCGCCCGGATCTTCACATCCTTGACGGTCGCTTCTTGAATCCGGTTCTGCCAATGCACTTGCGGCGACAACGGGAACTGGGACGGCGGGGCGCTGTTCCACGCGGCCGCATTCGGATCGTCGACCGGCAGACCGCCCTTGACCATGGCGGCGCGGACAGCAACGCTCTCCTGAGCCTCTGCGGCCGCTCCATACAGGATCGTCGCGAAGGCGACGCCCAAGCCCACCGCGGCCCACTGCCTGATCTGTTTCACGCCTTTCATACGCTCCTCTCAGCCGATCACAGGCTCCGAGCCGCTACTCCCACGTCCGCGGCGACTGGTGGGCGCCGTCATACTCGCCCATGATGATCTTCCAGATCCACTCGTCGGGCAATTCCACCTCCCACCGCGGCATCGCGGATTTCCACGGCATGCCTTCGATCGGGAGGCCGACGCCGCCCTTCTTGATGCGCCAAAACAGATAGCTTTCCTGGAGCATCGCGATCGTCGTCGGATCGGAGAAATTGGCCGGGGGCGGATTGAAGCCTCGCGCAGCCGGACCCTTCCCGTCGAAGTTCCCGCCGTGGCAGGGGGAGCAGAACGCGGCGTAGAAGCCCTTCCCCTGCATGATGTTCTCGGGCGTCTTGGGCACGGGATTCGAGAGCCCGGTGTACTCTCCGGGAGGCGCAGGATGGATCGTCCGGTTTTCCGCAGGCGGTTGATCACTCGGCGCCGTGCTGCTGTAGGTTTGCCACCCGACGAGCAAGGGGAACAGAATGAGCACGGCATAGCGAAGCGTTTGCAAGCCGCCGATCTTCTCACCCGTCAAAAAGCGCTGAATCGGACCCCAGAACGCATCTTTGGATTCGCCGCTCAAGGTGCCGAAAATCACGATCCCGGCGGCCGTCAACATGAGATAAAGGAAAATCAGACTGGACGGAAGGGGCGCGGACCCCGGGATGTTGGGCACGACGAATTTCAAGAGCAGATAGATGACGACGACGAGTATGACGGGCCTGACCAACGGGCCTCCCATAAGACTCCTCCTCAATGCGCCTGCGCGACGGCCACCGTCACAGGTTCCGCGGCCTTCACCGGGGCCGCGGGGGTTTGACCGGGCACTTCGAGCTCCGACGGACTCACCGAGATCGGCTCGCCGCTCATCTGCTGCAAGAAAGCGATGACGGAGAGGATTTCGTTCTTGGATAAGCCGATCGGATTCTTGTTGATATAGGGCATTCGCGCCGGATACTCCTTCGGCGGCCCTTCATGCCGGTAGTCCAGGTAGATGTACGCCTGGGGCTGGGTCAAACTTTCATAAATGAATTCCCGGGTGAGCTTCGCGCCGATGCCTTTCAAATCGGGACAACGGGCGGATTCGCTCGGGCCAATGGAGTGGCAGAGGGCGCACTGGCCCTTGCTGAAGAAGATCTTCTGCCCGATGGCCGCCATGTCGGTCGGCGTTTTCACCGTTGCGATATCGAATTTCTCTTCCGCGGGCGGGAGGGATGCCATCTGAGGAACGGCCAGCGCCACCAGCGAGAAGAGGCCGAGCACGATCGCCACGAAGCCGATCACCCGGGCAAACTGTGCCCGGATGAAGAGCAGAATGACGATGCCGATGCCGACGACCGAGAGCCCGATCAACTGCAGCTTGACGACTTCGCTCATAAACCCTCGTTACAGATTCAAGCCAGGTTCAGCCTGAGCAGAGGCAACCGCCTCCCTCTCCCTCTTGCACCGCCTCGACCTCAGCCTTTGGGGTTATCCAACCCCGGTGATCCGCCGGCCATCGCCGGCATGCCGTGCGGCAACGGGGCCTTGGCCGCCTCCCCATAGCCGTGAGCGGCCTTTCCCTTGTCTCCCATGGTGGCAACCCAGAAGATAAACGCGACGAGCAGACAAAATAAGAAGGTATTCAGCGCCATAAAGGCGGCCGCATAACCCAGTGCCGGCGAGAAGGCATACTGCGACGAATCCCGCATAACGCCGTAGATATGCCAATGCACCCGCGACGATGAACGTGCATAGCCCATGAGCGTCATGAGGAGGATCACCATCACCGCATTCAATACTAGCGCGTACCCGGCTCGAGGAGGCATGCGGCCCCAGACCATCTCCGTCGTCGTTCTCGCGCTTTTCAGGATCGCCGCGGTCAACAACGTGAAGGTGACGAGCACGAACAACACGATGAGCACCTGTGACGTGGAGAAGTAGTTGATCCGGATGATGGCCGGAACGAAGTAGCCCCAGACGCCCAGGACGATCACCGCGATGCCGGCGAGGACGAGCAGGGCGTTCATCACGGCCTTTGCGACCCGGGCCCACCCCACCGTCGCCTGCTTCCCGGCCTGCCAGTACATGAGGAAGCTCATGAACGTGACGAGAATCATGAGATTCGACACCGTCATCTTGGCCGACATGACGCCGAAGACGCCGAGCAGCGGATGGTGCGTCCCGCCCATCTTTCTCGCTTCTTCGAGGCTGGCCACGAGCGAGTGCGGGGTCATCCAGACGCCCAGGCAGAGCAGGAGAATCACGAGCATCGCCATGATGGGCTTTTTGTATTGCGTCTCCGACCCCGGAATGCGGTGGGTAATGCCCAACCAAAAGTAATAGTTGGACCCGAGGAAGAGGACGCCGATCAGCATGGCTTGCAAGATGAACAGCCAGGACAAAAAGCCGCCCATGAGCGTGATCCCCATCTGCTGGTTGTATTGGTAGATCTCGCGCATCAGCCAGTAGCCGGCGAACGGCAGCGGCAGCAGGCCGAAGACCCCGATGAAGTTGCCGACATAGCCCATCCAGTCGTAGTGATCCCGTTCTTCGGGATTTCTCGCCTCGAGGTAGCGGATTCCCGCGTAGGCGCCGCAGATATAGCCGCCGAGCACCACGTTGGCAATCAGGCGGTGAATGTTGACCGGCCACCAGGTCGGATTCCAGGTCGCCGCCCAGGCACGCTGGATGTCCGTGCCTTCCGCGATGACCACGGGGCTCGCCTGAAACGTGGCCCAACTGTTCGGCACGATCATGATGAAGAATGCGAAGACATTGAGCAGGAATCCCAAAAAGATATGAAACGTCTTTTTGCCTCCGTCCTGCATCGCGTCCCAGCCGTACCAGTACAGGTACAACGTCACGGTCTCGAGCAGGAACAAGAGACAATAGACGATGAACGACGGGAAAAAGATGTCCGTCAGATAGTTCATCAACTTGGGGTAGAAGCCGATCAAGAGGAACAGGAGGATGCCGCCGAAGAGCGCCGTCGTGGCGTAGGAGGACGTCAGCAGCTTCGTAAACTCCTTGGCGAGTTTGTCGTACCGTTTCTCGCCGCTCTTCCAGCCGACGACTTCGCAGAGCCAGGCAAAAATCGGCACGCCCAGGACGAAGCCCGCGAGGAGCAGATGCAACTGCGCGATGACCCAGATGGTGTTGCGGCTTCCGACGCCGGGAATGTCGCGGTACTCGACTGCTGCGGCAGGCACGCCATCGGCCGCGACGCCGAGCGACGGAAGAGCAAGCAGGCCTGCAGCCAGCAGCCCCGTGAGGAGCCCGTGATGGCCTCCGACGGCCCGACCAACCAGCTGTGTGAAACCGCCCTGGTGTCGCATGGCACTCACCTCATCCCTCTCCTCAATTACGGTTTCTTGGGGGCGGGAGGAGCCTGCTCCTTCCCTGCTTTTCCTTTTCCTTTGCTTTTGTCGGCTTCGGCCTCAGCCTTTTGTTTTTCCAGCGACTCGACCTGCGCTGAAATTTGCGCGATCAACCGCTCGTTCTTGTTCAAGGTTTCGAGCGGCTTAAACGTAGGCTGGGGTTTGACTTCCGGCTTTTTGCAGCATTCGTGCGGATGCGGCGTGGTGACGGGGAGCGAGGCCCAGAAGAGCAACGACAGGACCACACCGGCGCCCGTGACGGAGGCCAGCATGAGTCCTTGGTCGCCGGGCACTCTCGTTAAGTCCGATCGCGCAATGAGGCCCTGATAGGTCTGCGCTGCGGGAGGCGCCGCCTGCGCTGTTCCCCGGATGATCCGCCCGATGAGTGACAGGCCGATCAGCAGCAAGATGAGGAGCACCGAGGCCGAGATCGAGCCCCAGAGGGCGAGTTCCAGGCTGATACGCTCAGCGACGGGGAGGCCTTTGAGCAGCTCGAGCTCCGTGAGGGAGTGCGCCACGGCAATCATCGCGGACGTCACCGTTCCAACGATCAGCCAAAGCAGCGGAAGAAACACCGCCCCGACGAGGGCGCCTTTCCACCAGAGCGTCATCCCGAGGCCGGGCGGGGGTTCCTTCCGCAATTTCTCCAAGAAAAACGTGCGTGCCACCACGCCGAGCGCCCAGATATCGACGGGGATCGCGATCAGGAATAGGAGCGGGATCCCAACCCCTTCTCCGATGTGCGAGTCGAGCCCCATCGAGATGATCGGCAAGGCAAAGACCGTGACCGGACTCGCCAGGAGCATCAGGAACGCCAGGCCGAGGCGCGTTTCGAAGTGCACGATTCCCATGGCGAGGAAGACCACGGTGACCGCGAGCTTGATCGGAAACCCGGTCCAAAACGCCGGCCAGAGCACACCCAAGCCGATCTTGGTCGGAGACATTTCGCGGTCGTCGGTCATCGCGTGCCTCAGTACGGTAGACGGAAAAACGGAGCCGACGCGTTTACGAGCGCCGCCGAGCCGCTGTGGCGGCTGCAGCCCGCGCGAACGGAGCTTCCGAACTGTTTCGACATCCTGCTAGTCCAAGAATTCCCGGTTGATGATCGCCGACACGGTGAACAACAAGATCGAGACCATGACGACAATCCAGCCGATCAACGCCACGGGTCGTTTGAAGATGTTGCGCTCAGGATCCCGGTCGATGAACGGCAGCGCCGCCAGCAAGGCCATGAAGGCACCGGGCAGCGCGATCGCGCCGAGGAATTGCCCGAACTCGCCGGAGAAAATCTTGAGCCGCAGCAACTGGAACAAGAAGAGGAAATACCATTCCGGTTCCGGGTGGTAATCACCCGGGTCCGGGGTCGCCTCTTCGAGCAGCACGACCGGCTCCCAGAAGGCCAGCGCACAGATGCTCGCAAAGACCACGGCCATGCCGACGATGTCCTTCCAGACCTGTCGGGGGAAAAAGTAATCGGTTTTCGCCTTGATCTCTTCCGACGTGCCGCGGAAGGGCCCGGCCGGGCCCGCCGAGCGGAATAGGAAGAGGTGCAGTCCGGCCAAGGCCATGAGCGCGGCCGGCAGGATCATCACATGAATCACGAAGAACCGGCTCAGCGTCATCTGGCCCGGCGTCGGACCGCCCTTGAGGAATCGGGCCATAAAATCGCCAAGCACCGGCGTCTTGTCCATGATCTCGACGCCGACGGTCGTGGCCCAATAGGCGCGCTGATCCCACGGCAGCAGGTAGCCGGTGAACCCGAATCCCATCACGATGCCGAAGAGCGCGAGCCCGACGAGCCAGATCATTTCGCGCGGCTTTTTATAGGCGCCCCAGAGAAAGACCTGCGACATGTGCGCGAAGACACACACCACCATCGCCGTGGAGCCCCAGAAATGATAGCTCAGCAGAAACCATCCGTAGTCCACGTCGTGGATGATGTACTGCGTGCTGGCGTACGCATGATCGGCGGTGGGGACATAATAAAACATGAGCAGAATGCCGGTCAGCGCCTGCATGATGAAGATGAACAGGAGCACCGAGCCGAACACATAGGCCCAGCGAGACCCGCCGGGAACGGGCTCGTTCAGCATCTTGGCCTGAATCTGCTTGAGGCCGACGCGTTCGTCGATGAAGGCGATGACCTTTTCGATCGGCGTCGGTTGGGTGCTGGGAATCGATGAGTGTGCCATTTACACGATCCGAACTTGGGTTTTCGTGCCGGCTTTGAATTCCATGTCGATGATCTCCACATCTCCGCTCGCCGAGACCTTGATCGGCAGTGCATCGAGCGGGCGCGGGGCTGGGCCGTCCAGCACTTTTCCGGCAGCATCGTAAATGCTCAAGTGACAGGGGCAAAGAAATACTTGCCCGAGCAATTTGTGCTGGCGCCACTTGTACCCGCATCCGAGGTGGGGGCACTTCCCGGAAAAGGCGACGTAAGGCACCTCTTTCTTGTTCGTCCAGACGCTCTTGCCCGACGCGTCCCGGAATTCCATGTCTTTGCCCTGATACACCTTCTCGAGCACGGCCGGAGTCGCCCGAAGGATCCATACGTTCTTCTCGATCTCGGCCTCCGGCATGTACGCTTCCTTCACCTTCCGCTTGTACTTGAACTGGACCCCGATGTCGTCTTGCTTGATCTTCCCGACGTTGCCGATCTTCAGCCAACTGTTGTCGAACGGGGCGTACATCGGCTTCATGAGATAGCGCAAGATCGGATAGGCGATGGGCAGGCCGATCAGGAAGCCGATCGCATGGGTGAAACTCATGAAGAAGGTACGCCGCTTGACGTTCTTCTCCAACTCGGGAAGGGGGACGAGCACTTCGCCGGGCGCGACATGGAGATTATCCTCCAGGTGTGCGATCTCGACTTCGTGCGTCGAGACGTAATCGTCGCGCTTGAAGGGCGGGAGACCGCCGATCTCCGAGGATGTGCTTTTCAACTCGACGGCATCGTCGGTGACCGTTTGGACCAGGGCCATCGCCACCTGACGCTCGCCGCTCCCGTTCATCGACACGACGATATGGCTCACCTCGTGCGAGAGCGGATCGACCACGACCTTCGTGACTTCGCCGATTTCTCGGTCCGTGCACCGGACCCTGGATTTCAGCTTCGGCTGCATCGTCATTTCATCTTGATGGGCTTCGGCGTATTGACGGAGGTATTCTTGAATGTCGACAGCCAAGCGGCCAACGCCTCGACGTCTTTCATTTCCATGAGATCCTTGTACTTGTCCGGCATCTTGCCCTTTTCGTACTCGGTATCGAAGCCTTCGGCCTTGTAGCTCTTGGGATCGAGAATCTTCTTGGCGATTTCCTCCGGCGGAAGCAGATTCCCGATGTTGTCGAGCTCGGGCCCTCGCTTCTTCCCACCTTCGCCCCTCAACTTATGGCAGTTGTAGCATTCCTGAAGTTGCCATTGATCCTCGCCGATCTTCAGGACGTCGCTTCCTGCCGCAGCCGCAGTGGCGGGCGGCGCACCGGCCCCGCCCGCGGCCTGAGCCGCCGGGGCCTGATCGCCTCCGAGCGCCTTGATCCGTTCGGCGAGCGCCTTGGCCTGTTCGTCCAGCGCCTTGGCGCGGGCGATCAATTCCTCCGCCTTGCCCTGTTCCGTCGCCGCACGCTTGGGCTTGAGAATCTTTTCGATCTTGCCCTTTTCGTCCTCGGGATCGTATTGCGGCCACAGCGACCCGCCCGCGATATAGACCGTACAGAGGACGAGATAAAACACGATCAGGGCGCCCAGCGCTTTGCCTCCGCTCATCGGCTTAAGGCTCGGGGCATCGAGAATGAGGAACACTGCGGTTCCCAGCATCGCATACGCGAAGAACATCCATCGGAAGATCGTGGGGAAATCCAGGGCCATCGTCCCAATCCACAGCACGGCTCCGACCGCCAATCCGATTACGATCTTGAATAGTGCCCTTCCCATAGAACTCCTCGTGCGCGGTCTGACACCGCAATAGGGCTGATGCCTATTTCGCTCCAGCCGGGACCGGACTTGCCTCCGGCATGTGATCTTTCGGGTGAGACGCTCTCAGGGTCACGATAATGGCGAAGCTCACCACGGCATAAAAGATGACGGTGATGCCCGTAATCCACCAGGCCGAATAGGACAAGGTGGGCGTGAACGATTCCGCCGTAAAGTCGGGCAACAGGTTATAGGTGTGGAAGTACTTTCTGAGCAGCGACCTGACGGCACCCATCAAACCCATCGTCCAGATCGCGCTGAACGCCAGAAAGACGAGCACGAATTGCGACACGAAATCGATTTTCCCCCACACGATTGTGCCTTGATTGATGGCACGGTTATAGATGACGTAGTTCACGACCGTCACGAACACCAGGGTAAAGGCGGCCGAATTCTTCGCCGGCATCAGCGCGAGGAAGTTCCAATCAGACGGCAGCTCCAATTCCGCCACGAGCTTCGCGCCGGTCGGCACGAAGCCGTGCGGCGTCATCCAGATGGCATTGCCGACGACTACCATCAGGAAGCCGACTTTGATCACCGTATTCGAAGACACGGTGATGGGAATGAATCGCCCCAGAATGGCAGGAGCCAGCAACAGGGGCAGGAGGAACATCAACGACATGGGGTCCGGGGCCGGATAGTCAGTCAGCACTTTCGTCATGACCAGCGGCAGGGCGACCATGACGATCGGCGCAAGGATCGTCATGCGAACCCGCTCCACTCCCTCGATGCGCTTCATGCTGAGCCAGATGTAGTAGTTGCTGGCCAA
>DASTSI010000088.1:0-27758 GCA_035760745.1 Nitrospira sp.
CGCTATGCAGTCGATCATGACCTCGCATAAAGGTTCGCGGCATATGAAATCAGGACCGAAGAAGTGGGACAGTGGCGCCGGCGAGAAGCCGGAGAACCGGGTGACGCTCTTCATCGCCGACCGCCAGGAGCTGTTTCGGACCGGCTTGCGCGCGATGATGGGAAGATACCGCGATCTGCTCTCTGTCGGAGAAGCAGGATCCATCGAGGAGATGCTGCATCGACTTCCCGGACTCCGCCCCCACGTCCTCCTGCTCGATGCGGATCTGTGCGAAGGAGCGGCGCATCGCTGCTATGAAAAGATCGCGGAGGCCTCGAGGACGACGCAGGTCTTGGTCTTAACTCGGTCCGCCGATCTTGCCCGCCTCTCCGAGGTGTTCGACCCCCGGGTCGGCGGGTACATCTTGAGAGAGGCGATGCAGGAGCAACTGGTCCGCGCGATCGGCACCGTCTGCTCGGGTGGGTGGTATCTCGATCCTGAGCTCGTCGAACCCATCCTCGCCGCGATCCGCCGGTACGGAGGCTCGTTTCCTTCGCCGCCCCCGGAGACGCTCTCCGGACAGGAACGTCGTATCACCAGCTATCTCGCCGATGGATACACGAACAAGGAAATCGCCAAGGCCATGGCATTGGCCGAAAAAACGATCAAAAACTACGTAGCGATCATTTTCGGCAAGCTTGGCGTGAGCCGGCGTGCCCAGGTCGCCGCGCGGTGCAGCCGCTCGACGGGCGGCGGTGTTTCCGCGCCGGACGCGGGCATCGCCGGCGACTTCCTCAAGCCGTCATGATTCCGCGGTACGGCGTGTCCGGCCGCCGGTTTGGAACTCCTCGAACAGGCGCTCGGCGTCGCCGGTCGGATTGATCAAGGAGCGGCTCATCACCGTATGCGCAATATGGGCTCCGAGCGCCCGATAAGATTCGAATTGAGCCTCGTCGAAGAACTGGTCCGCAGTCGCCTCGTGAGGGAATTCCGGGTGGCCCTTGGCATACTCGGTGACGTCCGCCGGTTCGTTCCCCGTGAGCGAGGGTTTCAGGTACACGAGCAGACCGGGTGATCCTCCCGGGTCGACGCGGTCGTATCGGATGACCCCAATCGCGTAGTGGCTCCGGCTGAATCGGCTCTCGGCCTGCAATTGGAGCAACTCGGGATTGATCTCGATCTCCACTCCAAGATCCACCCGAATTTTCCGGATGGCGTTACCCAGATCGGTGAACGCCCGCGCCGTATCACAACTGGCGTCGCTGACGACGATGTATCGGCAGCGCCGGAGCACCATCTCGTAGAGGCCGAGATTTTCAAAGTGGCCCCCATCGGACAGATAGACATAAGGATTGCAGGCATCGGTCAAGCCGAACATCTCCGCGAGCAGCGGGCGCACGGCGATCCGCGGGCAGGAACAGTCGAACGTGTTGTCCCCCGCCGGCCCGGGATTGCCCATCCACCAGCCAAGCCGCACGTTGAAGAACGCCAGGAGGAATGTCACAGCCGGTGCCGAATGGTAACCCATGTTTGGACTGGCGGCGGCTCCAGAAATCGCCATGGCCGTGCCGAGCGTGATGGCCTTCCCCAGCCGCTCATTGGCTCCGTACCTCGTCGCTCGGCGGTATCCGAGGTTCCAGGATCCGCAAAACAATGGGGACGCGGTAAACGACTGGGCCTTACGCTGCTGCCAGGCCAGGTTCTCGGCTCTCACGAGGTTAATGGCGCAGTTCAGGATGTGCAGGGGTTTCCGGAGCGGCCGACCGGGAGGGGCCAGATTCTGGAGTTGCACGTTGTCGTTGACGTCGAACCCGGTGAAGAGATTCGGGCGCCGCGCTTCCCGGTATTCCGGCAGCCGGGACGCTCCGAGATATGCGCGGATCAAGCGGTTACGATAGATCGAATGGAGCGAGAACTTGTTGATATTGATCACGAGAGACATGACGCCTGCGAGGGCGACGAGCGACAGGCTCAATTCGATCACCAGCCATGGCGGGCTGTTATGCAAGATCGCCGCATGTCCCCAGCCGTCGGGGAGGAGGCGAAGACCGATCGTCGATTCTTCCAGGGCAGCGCCATGAATTCCGGCCAGGCTTGCCAGCACGGCGCTGCTTCCTACGGTCAGAAATGTGAGCAGGCAGGCGATGAAGACGGGGGCGGCAAGCCGAACCACCCTGTCCAGCACGACGTCCCTCATGCTCGGCTTCGCCTTGCCGCTGGCGGACGTTTTGCCGCTGAACCCCAGTACCAGCGAGATGAGACCTGACACCCCTCCGAGCGAGGCCGCCATTCCGGGCATCATGGATGCCAGACCGGGGCCGAACAGGACGAGCGACGCGCCGGCGCTCCACGTCGCTGCCGCAATCAGGACCCAGGCTCCTGCCCGTCCCCACCACTCCCGGTCATGATCGTCGGTATAACGGCTGGCCACGCCGACGAACAACGTCGCTGTCAGTAGAAACATGGTCAAGATGCCGGGAATAGCGAAACAGGCATACCACTCGGCGAACGGCGCG
The DNA here is from genome assembly GCA_035760745.1 of Nitrospira sp. Taxonomy (GTDB): domain Bacteria; phylum Nitrospirota; class Nitrospiria; order Nitrospirales; family Nitrospiraceae; genus Nitrospira_C. The sequence goes on from DASTSI010000088.1 coordinate 2,496, forward strand.
ACGGGACTCTTGTCGGGAGTTTCCGTCAGCACGGACCAGAGCAGAAAGCCCCCGAGAGCTCCCGACCAGAGAATGATGAGGAGCTCAGCAGCAAGCCATCGGCCGAATTCTTGCCATTGTCCGAGGTCTCTCCACCGGCGTAACAAAAGCGCGGACAACAGCCAACCAGCGCCGTGAACGCCGGCTCCGATCAGGACGAAGGTGCCGCGGCTTCCCAACGGGTCCCATGCCAAGGCCTCGAGTCGTCCGCCGCCGTTCATGTACCAGGCGTAGGCCAGGGTGACGGACAGCGCCGCCAGCAACAGCGGAGTGAGGCCGGCAATCAGGAACCATTGCTGACGTTCGAAACGATCCCAGATGGAACGCGTCTCTGTTTCTCCCGCTTGGTCGGTGTCGGCACGGTCCGGCGATCTGAGGCGATCAAGACCGGGACGGTAGAGGTGGAAATAGGTGAGGCAAAGCATAGTGGCCGAGAGCCCGAGCCCCAACAGCCAGCCGGGGAGTGAAGCCGACAGACCCAGTTCTGCCGGGCTCCAGCGAACGAGGGACACGCCGAGGCGAGGCACGAGTAAGGCCGCGGCCAAGAGCGGTACAAGAACCAACCAGTTCAAGGTCAGATTCCGCAAGTAGGTGCCCAGCAGGGTCCATGAATCCACGGACAGCAATCCGAGCCTGGGGCTCAGATAGTTGCTGTACTGTCGGAGCCATGTGACCGGCTCCGGCTCCGGTTCGCCGGTGCCTGACGGCGGACGGCTCAGCTCGCCGGCCACGCCCGCCGTGCCACGCGGATGTCGATGAATCCATGCGGTGAGCCAACTCCCGATATAGCCGCCCCCCGAGACCGTGGAGAGGTAGTCGAATCGGTCGAGCAGCGACAGCCGGGCCAGGCTTTGAAGGACCCCCAGTCCGAACGTCGCGCTTCGGATGCCGCCGCCGGACAGGCACAAGGCGGCGCGCGGTTCCGGTAAGGAATGAACGGCTTGGTAGAGGGCCGTCAAGCGTTCCTGCTCGGAATGGCACGGTTGGCCGGCCGGCAGCGGTCCGTGGAGGGCGCGGTATTCCTCCTCAAGCACTGTGGCGAGAGTGAACGGACCGGCATCCTGGGGACCGCGAGTCATTGGCTCTTCGGTTGTTGGGAAGCCTCGATAAAGTCCACGATGCGGTGTCGCTGCTGCTCGGCGACCTTGCGCGCCGCTTTGAGCAGCAATGCGGCGTGGCAGTCGCTCTGGATCTTGAAGAGCGTCGGAATTTCACCCACGGCCTGCTTGATTTGGATCGGTGTCACGTCGGGCGGGAATTGGTTGCGGCAGCTGTCCGGCAAATCTTGATACCCCGTCCATTCCGCGTCGACGTGTTTCAACACGACGATCCGCAAGTGGGCGAAGTCGGGAAGGATCACGCCTTCGGTTCTCAAGCTGTGCCAGAGCAGAGTCTGATAGGTGTTCGCTCGTTCTTCCATGATGCCGACAATCCGAGAGGGGTCGTCACGAAACACCTCGAAGCCTTTCTCGCTCCGGTCGAGCTGCGGTCCTCCGGCATCAAAGGGGAACGACGTATCGATGACGATGATGAGCCCACGCCTCGAGGAGCCCTGGGGAATCTTTTTGAGGAACAACGTGGTGAGGGACTCCGTGCCCAGGTTGTCGAAGAGTCCGCCGTCGCCGATGTGGAAGTAGGGCGGCGTCCCGGCGACTTGATAGGTCACCGGCCCGACCACGGGCGGGAAGGACGCGGACGTGGCGACCGCCAAGGACAGGGGGAGCGTCCGGTAATCCGCGCCGATTCGCTCGAAGGTCAGCGGAAGGAACTGGCGGCTCGCCTTCTCCAAGCCTTGTTGGATGATCGCCATGCCCTCCGGGGTCACGGGAACCGGCCGGTCGGGCTTCTTCAGTTCCTTGGTCAGGAGTTCGATCAGGTCGTAGTCGAAGTCGGCGGCCGGCAGGGTCGTAAAGGCGAACCGGCGCCCCGAGTTGTACACCGTTCCGTTGAAAATTGCGCGCGGGCTGTCGCCTCGGCGCTCTCGCTCGTACAAATCGGCGAACGTCATCCCGTCGAGAAAATTGCGATCCCAGACCTCCGACAGCGAATAGGCGAACTTAGTCGGGTTGAAGGCCCGGAAAAACGCGGCTTGCCGGAGAAGCGCGCTCAGCTGGAAATTCGCCTGCATGGCGTGTTTGTAAGAGGAGAAAAAGTCCCGATAGCGCGGCGAGAGTCCCTGCTCCGTCAGCATGGGCTCCGACCGCGGGGGTTTTTTGGCGACATAATAGGCCGTCGCCACGCTGCCGCCGGATACACTCGACATGTAGCCGACGGTTTCCAGGACGCTGCGAGTCGCGCCCGCCTGGCGCACCGGCATTTCGGCGAGGGCCTCGAGCGCGCCCGCCGCGAAGGTCGCCGCTCGGCTCCCGCCTCCCGACACGGCAAGCCCCACGATGAACTCCTGATCCGGCAAGGGGGCAAAGAGGGCTTCCGCACGATCGGGCTGAGCCGGAAGGTGCTGGATCTTGGCAAAGCAGCCGCCAAGCACGACGAGGCTGAGCAGGCTCATGCAGACGGAGGGCAGGAGAAATGGGCCCCGTTTGCGCTTCACCGATGGGCCGATCACTTGGTACCTTCCGGCTGCGCCTCCCCACCGGTGGAGGAGGAACGTTCGCTCATGGATCCGCTGATCGCCATGGTTCGAAAATAACAAAAGCCCTCGTACTCGACCAGTTTCTTCGCAATTACGCCGGCGGCCGTCTCCATGGCTGCCGCCACTGTTTCGTTGCCGGTCCCAAAGACGCCCGCTCCTCTGACCGTCCTTCCGACTTCCGCCGTGACTGCCGCCTCGGCGCGGAGCGACTGGCGTGTGACGCGGGCCAAGGCCTCCACGGGAATCGGGGGATGATCGATGTCGAAGGCCGGATACGATGCGTCATTGGGCGGCCATGCGACTCGCAATGCCGTCGCATCTCTGACGGCCGGGACCTCAAATGCCGCGTCGAAAAACGCTTCCAGAAAAAGTCGGGTCAAATCCGCGCTGATCGTCTGCGAGGTGATGGTTCTTCCGGAGAGCCCGCTCGACGATGTGGAAGCGCTGGTGTCCGGCGCGAGGGCGGGAAAGAGGAAGCGGTTGCCTCCACGATCGACAAACCCGGAGGACGTCACCGGCCGAACTCGGCGAAGCGCGCTCCCCGACGCGTGAGGGTCCGCGACATACTCTAAGTCCCCGAAATAGGCCTTGATGTAAGCGGACAGCAATAGCGTGAAGCGCGAGGCGTCAGATCGGATCGTGTGCTCGAGTCCATCCATGTCCTGCTGCCAGAGAGCGGCGCTGTCGAGGAACCGTCGAAGTCGGCCGAGGTCCAAGCGCCGGCTCGAAACCTGGTCCAGATCGGTCGATAAATCCGCCAGGATCGTCAACGATTCTCGGCGTGCCGAATCTACGTTGCCGATCCGGTGCACGAGGCCCCTGACGCGGTCAGACCATCCGTCCCGGCTCGGATGAGCGTCGATCGGCGCCGCTGCGCTGCAGGTTGCAAACTTGGACAAGAGCGAGGCGTCTGTCCGCGCCTGTTGGATGAGGGACGTTCGGTAAAAGTCCACGTTGCGCCGAATGTCCACCAGGTTGGAGCCGCAGCCGCCGACCACGACCGGCATGATCATTGTCGCGAGGAGCGGAACGGACCGGAGAAGACGGCGACGACCACGATCGTGGCGCATGAGCCGGTCAGTGCTTCTTGTCCTTCTGCATGATCTTGTCGGTCCACGCGAGGAGAATCGCGGATCCGAGAAACGTCATGTGGATGAAGATCTTCCACTTGATGTGCTCGGGATTCTCATTCGCCACGTCGACGAAGGCTTTCAGGAGATGGATGCTCGAGATGCCGATCAGCGATGCCGCGAGTTTGACTTTGATCGTCCCCGGATCGACGTGGCTCAGCCAGTCGGGACGGTCGGGATGGTCTTCCAGATCGAGTTTGCTGACGAACGTCGCGTAGCCCCCGATGACCACCATGGTCAGGAGATTGGCCACCATCGTGACATCGATCAGGCCGAGCACGCCGAGCATGAAGGTCGTCTCCTCGAGCCGGTTGATGTGAATCACCATTTCCCAGAGTTCGGCCAGGAACTTGTAGGCGTAGAGGATTTCCGCCACGATGAGCCCGCCGTAGAGCGGCGCCTGGATCCAGCGGCTGGCAAAGACGACGGTTTCGAACGTGTGCTCGATCGGATGCGCCTCCGTGCGGCGCGACGCGAAGGTTTCATTCGGGGACGAAGGAACGACGCTGGACATCACACCTCCTTCCGGATCATCGGGGGCAAACGGCTGACACGAGAATCACGGGCTCGAGGCGAATCGGGCGAGCCGTATCCTAGTGGCGGGCATCGACGCTGTCAATTGTTTGGGCCGAATCCGCGCGCGGGGCGTTGCGGTCGCACGGCGCGAGCCAGCGGTCGAGGGCCGTTCTCAGCGACTTGGCAGTGACCGGCTTGCTGATGTAGTCGTCCATGCCCGCGGCGAGGCAAAGGTCTCGGTCTTCTTGCATCGCGTTGGCGGTCATGGCGATGATCGGCACGTGACCGGCAGATACCGTTCGCGATGCATCGGGCATTGCGTTTGAAGCCTTCTTTGCCTCCAATTTGGCGAGAGACGCTTCGCGGGCCCTGATGCGTCGGCTGGCCTCGTACCCGTCCATCTCCGGCATCTGGCAATCCATGAACACCAGGACATAGGGAATCCGCGACAACGCTTCGACCGCTTCTTCTCCGTTGGCGACGACGTCGACATGATGGCCGAGCTTTTCCAGCATCTTCACCGCCACCTTCTGGTTGATCACGTTATCTTCGGCGAGCAGGATGCGGCCTGACGTACGGGCCCGTTCCTCCGACACGGTATGGACGGTGACCAGGTGGTGTTCCGGCGCCGGGTCGGAATCGCGCCCCATGACGAGCTTCAGACATTCGTACAGCTGGCGTTGGTGGATCGGCTTCGTCAAGTAAGCGGAAAATCCACGTTCCTGGGCCAGCTTCGCTTCCCCCCGGCGGCCGAGCGACGTGAGGAGGATCAGCCGAGTTGCTCTGAGGATAGGATCGGCCTTCACCTGGCGGGCGAACTCCAGGCCGCCGGTGCCCGGCATCTCCATGTCCACAAGCGCCAAATCGAAGGGGTGCCCGGCCGAGGCGTGCTCGGTCAGGAGGGCCATCGCCTGTCGGGCGTCTTGCGCCGAGGCGTGATTCATTCCCCACGTGCGTGCATGATGCTCCAGCAGCATCCGGGTCGTGGCATTGTCGTCGATGAGACAAATGCGAAGGCCGGCGAGATTCCCGGACGGCGAAGGCGGCACGGCTCTGTCCGCCTGCCGTTCCAGCCGGACGGTAAACCAGAAAGTGCTGCCCCGTCCCGGCTCGCTCTCGACACCGATTTGTCCGCCCATCTTCTCGACCAGTTGCTTGGAGATCGCCAGCCCCAATCCTGTTCCGCCGAATTTCCTCGTCGTCGATCCGTCCGCTTGGCTGAATGACTGGAACAGGCGCGACTGCGCCTCAGCCGGGATGCCAATCCCCGTATCGCTGATCTCGAATCGCAGCGTGACGGGACCCGCGTCCGGCGTGAACGTCGAGAGCTTCAACACCACTTCGCCCCGGTCGGTGAACTTAATCGCGTTGCCGACGAGATTCGTCATGATCTGGCGAAGCCGACCCGGATCGCCCCTCAGCGCGGTCGGGACGGACCCGTCGATGAGCCCCACGATCTCCAGCTGTTTGCGATGGGCTTGCTCGGCGAGCAGGTCCAACGTCTCCTCCACCGTCGTGCGCAGGTCGAACTCGATGTGTTCGAGCGTCAACCGGCCCGCTTCGATCTTGGAGAAATCAAGGATATCGTTGATGATCGCGAGGAGCGCTTCACCCGACCGCCTCACAGTCTCGGCATAGTCCCGCTGTTCGCTGCTCAACGGCGTATCGAGCAGCAGACCCGTCATGCCGATCACCCCGTTCATCGGCGTACGGATTTCATGGCTCATCGTGGCCAAAAACTCGGCTTTTGCCCTGGCGGCTGCCTCGGCAGAGTCTTTAGCGGCGACGAGATCGCGCTCCATGAGCTTGCGCTTGGTAATGTCGCGGCACGTGGAGACAAGCATCCTGGCCCCTTGCTGATCGGCGTGGTTCAGTACGGCGAGCGAAAGGTCGACGTGAATCGATTCTCCTGTTCGCGTACGCCCGACCACTTCGCCTTGCCATCTGCCGTGTTGTTCCAAGTCCGGTCTGGACAGCTCATCGACGAGGTCCGCCCATTCGGGAAAGAACAAGTCTTTCCAGTTCCTGCCGAGGAGCGCATCGGCCCGGTAGCCGTACATCTCGGCGTAGGCCGGATTCATGTAGGTGTAGCGCCCGCTGTGGTCCATGAGGGCCATCCCGTCCAATCCGTGATTGATCGCCTGTTGGAGCATGAATTGCGTCTGGTCCAGACGGCGGCGCTCGGTAATGTCGAGCACCGTTCCGACCGACCGGACCGGTTTGCCTGAAGGGTCGTAGTCGGTTCTCCCGCGCTCGTGGACATATTTCACTCTTCCGTCTTTCATCAGCAGCCGGTGTTCGATCCCATAGGGTTCCCGATGCTCCACCGAGTATCGATAGGCCAGGTCCACGGCATCCCGGTCGGCGGGATGGACGGTGTCCAAGAATGCCTGGTACGTGGCGCCGAATTGCTCCGGATCAATCTCGAAGATCCGATAGCTTTCATCGGACCACGTGACGGTATCGGTGGCGAGGTCGAGTTCCCAGCTTCCCAAGCCGGCCAGTTGCTGTGCCTCGGCCAGCTTGGCCTGGTTTTTGAGCGCCGCGGTTTCCGCGGCCCGCCGCTCGGTGATATCCTCCGAGATGCCGAGCAAATATTGCGGCATCCCATGCCGGTCGCAGATCGGTATTTTTTTCGTATGCAGCAGGCGGACGCCGCGGTGTTTCGTCTCGATCCGTTCCTCCGGAATCTCGACGAGGGATCGGTTCGCCAGCGTCGTACGGTCCTTCTCGGTGAAGAAGTCGGCCTGGTCTTTGGGAAAGAAGTCGTAGTCGCATTTGCCCAGCAATTCCGCCCGCGACCACCCCGTCAAATCCTCGCCGGCTCGGTTGAATTCGAGGAAGCGAAGCGTATGCGCATCTTTGACGAACACCATGTGGGGGAGGTGCTCGAGCACCGACGAGATGAACCGTTGCGACGCCTCCAATTCGGTTGTCCGTTCCAGCACGCGCTGCCCCAAGTTGTCGTGCGCCTGACGGAGCGCCACACGCGCATGCTTGTTCCGCTCGATCGCCATTTCAAGTTTTTGGAACAGCTCAGACATGTCGATGATCAGCCCTGCCAGGACGCAGAGATATCCGAGCGGCTTCGTGACATGGGCGGCAATGAAAAACGTGTCGTGGAGGGCGGTTGAGCGAGCCATCAGGCAGGCGTGAGTCAAACATTCCGTGAGCATGCCGAGCACGAGCCAGTGATCGTAGCGGTACGCCTGCCAGCTGCCCTCTTTGAGGTGGCCGACCAGCACGACGAGGAAGAGCGCGGTCATCGGCAGTTCGAGCGGCCGGGGGATGGGCCAATCGGGAAAGACGGATCGCGGAAGCGGCACGACGAAAAAGATGGCGCAGGTGAGCACCATGGCGACGGCCGCGGCGAGGTACAGCAATCGATCCGAAACGTTCCAGCGCGGCCGAGCCCGCAGGACGCCGTAACAGACCGCGAGATTCCCCAGCAGCATGGAGGCCAAAAACAGGCGGGATGGCATCCAGCTCCAGGGAGTGACGTGGGCCATCATCGGCGGCAACCGAGTCATGACGTCCGGTGAGGTCATGACAGCATGATAGGCGTCCAACAGGCCCGTTCCCACAAAGGCGATGCCGACGAAGAGGAACGTCCGCTCCCTCCTGCTGTAATAACGGGTGAGCGCCATGGCGCCCACCATCGCGGCGACGAGACTTGATGCGGTTTCGAGCATGCGGTGGGTGTAGCCGTCGCCATGCCACGACACGCCGGAGAGCAGAGCCGAGAGGAGCAGAAAGAGGACCACGATCGCCGCGTACGCCGCCGAGCGAGGATGCCTCCACAAGGACCGGAAGCATGTGTCGCGTGTCGTGAAGCGACCGTCCCGCATGATTGATTTATTCGCGATGCCCGGAAGCGCGCAGCACCGTACGGCTCCTTGGAGAATCAAGAAAACACTCCAAGGATGCCGTTACGGGCCCGGGGCATTTCTGTATCGGCGGGAAGAGCCTGTCCCTTGAGTCAAACGCCATGCCCTGCGGCATGCAAGGCGGTTCCCGTACGTCGGTTCGCCGGGTACTGAGGAAGGTTTACTCCCGGTGATCGCTCTTGCGGACCAGGGGTGCAGAGGATCCCTTGAAGCTGCCCGCGTAGAAGGCGGCGACTTGCGAGCGCCGTCCGATCTGCAGTTTCGAGTAAATGTTTGCGAGATAGTTCTTGACCGTTTTTTCGCTGAGCTGCAGGCGTGAGGCGATTTCCTTGTTGGTCAAGCCGTCCGCCACCAGCGGGAGCAGCCGCTGCTCTTGAGGCGAGAGGAGCGGGCGTTTCGACGGTCCCCATTGAACGGAGGTGTGCTTGATCAGGTGGAGGGTGTACTTGGTCAGCCGTGGGTCCATCAATGGTTGTCCCGACGCAACGGTTTTAATGGCTTTGACCAATGCCTCGGAGCCGATGTCCTTGAGAATGTATCCCTGCGCCCCCGACAGGATCGCTTCCAATACCGTATGGTCGTCGGCGAAACTGGTCAGGAAGAGCACGCGGGTATGCGGGCAGGCGGCCAGGATTTCACGCGCCGCTTCGACCCCGCTCCCGTCGGGCAGTCGGATATCCAAGAGCACGATGTCCGGCTTCAAGCGCACGCTCATCTGCTTCGCTTCGTCCTTTCGACAGGCTTGTCCCACGACCTTGATGCCGGGGGTCAAGTCGAGGACGGCTCCCAGGCCGATGCGCACCACTTCGTGGTCGTCCACGATGAGCAACCGGATGGGTTTCGGGCGGGGTTGAGTCACGCCTGTGGCTCCATCGCGAGATCCACGGTCACGCAGGTCCCGAGATCCGGTCCGCTGTTCAGGCGAAGGCGGGCTCCGATCTTCTTGGCCCGTGCGGCCATGTTCGCCAGGCCGTGGCCCCGTTTTTGGCTCCGCCTGGGAACGAATCCGATGCCGTTGTCGCATATCTGCATGCGGACGAAGCGTCCCATTCTGACGAGACTGATGGATCGGTGCGTGGCTCTCGAGTGCCGGACGCTGTTGCTCAGGGCCTCTCGCGCGATGTTCAGCAATTGCTCGGCCTGTTCCGCGGTGACCGAGCTCAGCACGCCGTCGTGGATCTTGAGCTCGGGAGGACGATGACCTGCGGCGGAAAACGCCGAGACCAGCTGGTTCAGCGCTTCCCGGAAATCGGTCTGATGAGCGGTCCCCCGTTTCAAGAGCGCGATGAAATGGCGGATGTCGCCCACCAAATGATTCAGCTGGTCGATGGCCTGACCGATGTAGACCTTCGACTTTCTTGCAGACGTCCCGGCCGCCAACCGGCTGGCCTCCAGCTGCATGCCCACGGCGTAGAGCGATTGGAGGATGTTGTCGTGAAGATCTTGGCTCAAGCGCTCACGCTCTTCCGTGGCCCGCTTTTGGTCGGTGATGTCCTGAACGACGGCCAGGAGCAGAGGACCCGGGTGGCTGGGAAGCTCGATGCCGGTCGCCTTGACCGACACCCAAATCACATCGCGGGACTTCCTGACGTACCGCTTCTCGATCGTATAATCCGAGCGAACACCGCTGTAGAAGTCTTCCGTCATCGAACGGTTCCGCGGCCAATCATGCGGATGGGTATACAACTCGTACGTCTGGCCGATCAATTCGTGTTCGTCGTATCCGGTGAGCTGGCAGAAGGCTTTGTTGGCGGTGAGGAGTCGCCGCTCATTATCGAGGATCATCAGTCCGACCGGCGCCTCCGACACGAACCGCTGCAGCCGCGCTTCGCTCGCCTTCAGCGCGGCCTCCGCTTCTTTCTGCTCCGTGATGTCGTTGGCGATCGTCACCATGCAGGGCGTGCCCATCAGATCGATTCGTTCGGCGGAGATGAGGCATCGGCGGAGCCGTCCTGCCCGGTCGCGCAGGCTGACTTCCAGGTTTCGCACCGATCCGGAGCTCTCGAGCCGACCGATGAAGTCCGCTCGGTCGTCGGCGGGCGGCCACGAGACGGGCCGCCCGCTGGTCGACGCGGCGGCGGCGTCAGGCGGAGAGCCGAACAGCGACATGGCGGCCTCATTCGCGTCCAGACACCGGCCGGATGCCAGCTCGGAGATGACGATCGGGTACGGGCTCGAGCGGAAAGCCTTGGCGAAAAGATCCTCGCTGCTTTGCAATGCCCGCTCGGCGCGCCGAAGTTCGGTGAGGTCGGTTCCCACGGTGACGATGCACTGTTTGCCGTCCACCTCGATCAACTCCGAAGATACCAGGCATTGCTTCGGGGTACGGTCCTTCGTGGAGAGCGACAATGGTACGTTGCGAAGCGAGCCGGTCGAGCGCAATCGCCGAACAAAATCCTGCCGGTCTTCCGGGGCGGGCCAGAGACCCAACGAGACCGTGGTGTGTCCCAGGAGTTCTTCCCGGGTGAAACCGAAGAGCTGAAGAGAGGCTTCATTCACTTCGACGCATCGTCCGGTTTCAAGCTCCGTGATGAGCATGGGATGAGGGCTGGATCGAAACGCCTTCGCGAAGCGCTCTTCGCTCGCCCGCAGCGCTTCCTCGCTGCGTTTGCGTGCTGTGACGTCCCGGAAGCTCCAGACCCGACCCACGATCCGGTGGTCGAGCACCTGTGGCCGTGAATAGCGCTCGAAGACCCGTCCGTCGGTGAATTCGAGCACGTCAAAACTTTCTCCGTCCGGGTGGCGGGAGAGCTCGTGGATACGCTTCATGAATACGTCCGGATCCCGAAGCCGCCCGGCCGCAAACGTCAGGAACGATGTCCGATCCTTGGCGAATTCGGGCGGCATCGCCCAGAGCTCCATGCAGCGATGGTTCATCCCGGTGATGTTGCCGTGCAGGTCCACGATCAAGAGCCCGTCGTCCACGGAATTCATCGCCGCCTCGAGCAGGGAATAGGAACGCTTGCGGTCCGAGATATCCCTGGCGAAGACGAAGTTGTATTCATGCTGGTCGACCGCGACATAATTGGCCACGACCTCAACGGGATATAGTTCGCCCGATTTGGTCCGATGGCGGGCCTCGAAGCGGAGCTGGCCTTTCGTGCGCAACTGGTCCCAGTGAAGAGTCCAGTGGTCCGGCCGAGCATCGGGGTCGATGTCGGCCACCGTCATGGACAAGAGTTCGGCCCTCGTGTAGCCCAACCGGTCGCATGCCGCGTCATTGACGTACAGGAATTTGGCGTCGGGTGTGATCCAGAAAGCCAGGTCCGCCGCCCGATCCACCGCGATCTGGGTCAAGCGTAGCGCCTCCTCGGCCCGTTTGGCTTCGGTCATGTCACGGGACACTCCGACCAGTCCGACGATGCCCCCTTCCCTGTCACGATGCGGGGTCTTGATCGAATAGTACGTTCGTGCTCGTCCCGCTTCCGGAATGAGGCGTTCGAATCGCCGTTGCTCCGCTCCGTTGAGGACCTCGCCGTCATCGGCCATGAGGCGCATGGCCGTGCTTCGGGGGAAGAGGTCCAGATCGGTTTTGCCGACCACCTCCTCGGGACGCAATCCCATGACGGACGCCCCGGCCTGGTTGATGAACCGATAACGGCCCTCGCGATCCTTCATGAAAATCGAGTCCGTCGCCGTGTCGATGACCGACCGCAGCAGCGACTCCTGTTCCTTGAGCGCGTGCTCGGCATCCTTGCGGTCGAGCTCGCCGCCGACCCAGCGTGCCATCAGCAGAAGGAAATCTTTGTCGGCGCTGGTGAACCGTTCAGGATAGGGCTGACGTCCCATGAAGCACATGGTGCCGTGCACGCGCCGGAAGCCGGTGACCTTCGTGCCGATGTAGCATTCGAGGCCCAGGCCCAGGTATCCCGGGCGGGAGCACTCTGCTGCCGCGTCGGCTTGTTCGAAACACAGCGCGTCGTCGGCGGTCAGCGTCTCTCGGCACACGGTCTGGCACAGGGGCAGCCGCGTCCCGACGGTCACGCTCCGGTCGTCGGCGTCCACATGGGTGACTTCGAGGTGATCGCCCTCCAGCTTCGTGAGAGCGCCGATCGGCAGCTTGAATCGCCGCCGGCCCAACTCGAGCACGGTTTGCATGCGCTGATCGAAGGTGAGGCCGGGGGCCGAAATCGCTTCCTGAAGCGAACGAATGGCCTGCTCGCTCTCCCTGAGCGCCTCTTCGGAGCGCTTTCGCTCGGAAATATCCTCCACGACGATGATGTAGTGCGACGGGGCGCCTCTTGAGGAGCGAACGAGCGACATGGTCGTATGGACCCAAATCCACGCTTCGTCGCTCCGGCGATAGCGCGTCTCCATGGACGAAGACGTGCGGCTCCCCGAACGCAAGTCGCGGAACGATGCCAGGCTCCTTTCCCTGTCGTCCGGGTGTGTCAGATCCTGAAAAGTCCGCTGCACGAGCGTTTGCGCTGCATACCCGAGGGTCTCACACAGGCGGGGATTGACGCGGAGAAATTCGCCGTCCAGGCCCAGTTGAGCGATGCCGACGCCGGCGCGTTCGAACATCGCGCGCCACCGCTCTTCGCTGTCCCGAACAATCTCTTCCGTGAGCCGACGCGCCGTGATGTCTTCGCACACGACCAGCACGACGTCACGGCCGAAGGGGTCCTTGATCGCCTGCGCCCGCTCCTTGACCCACAAAAATGTCGCATTTTTTCGGACCTTTTCGATTTCCCATTCGAAGAGTCTTCCGGGGCTGGCCGTACAGGAGGCCAGCTGGCTCAGCACGGTGTGATGGTCTTCCGGTTTGAAGACGGCGAGCACGGACCGTCCCACGAGGTCCTCCGGATCGTATCCCAGTTGCTCTGCTCCGTAGCGGTTGACGGACCTCACCATCCCGTCCGGCGACAGGGTGAAATACATGGCGGGGTTGTGATCGTAGAGCAGTCGAAAGTGGCGCTCGCTCGCGATGACATCGGCCAGCACGGCGTCGTGCTGGGGGCCGGCGTGCGGTTCCAGCTGAAGGGGAACGACCGCGTCGGGTATTGGAGGTTCAGCCATCGTCGCGCTTACATGCCGGACGGGCAGTAGAATCCCGATCCACGTTCGCGGGATAGCATAGAACTGTTCGTTGGGCAAATGCTAGGGTGGTGGAACAGAAGACAATGGCCCGGGAGTGGACTGCCCGCCGATGGGGGAGAATACTACGCGAAGAGCCGATCCTACGTATTTGGGCCGGGATAGCTCGACTGATTCTCTTTGATGAACCAGGCGACGGCTTCCGTCCGCCGACGAACATGAAGCTTCTCGAAGATGTTGGCGAGGTAATTTTTGACGGTTTTGTCGCTCAATCTCAGTTGGGCGGCGATCTCCTTGTTGGTCTTGCCTTCGGCCAACAGCGGGACGATCAGCCGCTCTTGCGGAGAGAGCTGGGCGCCGCGGCCTTGCACGCCGCTGCGGGCGTTCAGCCTGATCCAGTGAAGCGCTTGTTGGGCGATGCGCGGATCCAGATACCCTCGCCCTTCTGCGACGGTGCGAATTGCGTGAATGAGGTCGTCGGTTCGAATGTCTTTCAGCACGTATCCGTGAGCGCCGCTCTGGACAGCACCGACGACCGCCGCATCCTCGGCATAGCTCGTCAGGACGAGGATGCGGAGCTGAGGGGCCACGGCGAGCAATCGGCGGCAGGCCTCCATGCCGGAGGCATCGGGCAGCTTCACGTCCAGTAAGACGATGTGCGGCGTGGCCTGTTCCACCACGGAGACGGCCTCGGCGGCGTTACCGGCCTCTCCGACGATCCGCAGATCCTCTTCGAGGCTCAGGAGCGAGCGCAGCCCGTGGCGGACGACTTCATGATCGTCCACGATGACGATTTTGATCGGAGAAATTTTCATACAGGAGATACGTCGGGCTCCAGTGCAAACTCCACGACGATATGGGTGCCCTTCCCGATCTGCGAGCGGACCATCAGACGTCCGCCGAGTTTTTTCGCGCGCGTCGCCATATTCGCAAGTCCATACCCTCGCACCCGCCGCTCTTCCTGCGCGAATCCGATGCCGTCATCCGCGATGAGAAGCCGCAGCCGGCTTCCTTTGGCATAGAGCGAGATCGCGGCATGAGCCGCTTTGGCATGGCGGACGCAGTTGCTCAGCGCTTCGCGCACGATCATCAGGACTTCCTGCTTCTCCTCATTCGTGACCATCGCGGAGACCCCTGCGGCGATTTCCGCGGTGATCTCTAAGGGGCTTACGTCCTTGTAGGTGTGAACGAGCGAATTCAATTCCGAGGCGAGGTCGGATTCCTGCACTTGCCCGGATTCCAGCAATCGGATCATGCCGCGCACTTCCTGAATCAATTGGTTGAGTTGACGGACGACGCTGTCTACGGATCGCGTCGAGTCACCGGACCGGCGCGCCGTTTCAATGCTGAGACCGATGGCGTACAGCGACTGCAAGACGCCGTCGTGTAGATCGCACGTGAGCCGCCGCCGGTCCTCCATCATGGCGGCAAGCCGCTCCTCCATCGAGCGCAATGCCACTGTCAAGTCGCCGTCACGGTGCTGCGAGGCTCCGTACCGGGCATCGGACTCCACTGCCGAACTGGCGGAATTCCCTGGCAACAGATGGGATGGGACGCTCCGCCGCGAGCCCCGGATCACTTGGAATCGAGGTAGGTCTTTCACGCTGGCCACATGCTCCTTTTCTACATTTCCAAGACAAAACTTCAGCGGACTCCTAAGTAAGTATCAGTTATGGACGTTCTGATCACCTGGCGGTTCAGCCAGGTGACGAAATACTGGCTTTTTTGAAACCATTCGCCGCCATTTCGCTTCCCATCTCAACCGAGGAGGAAAACATGCTGGGGCTCGCAGCAGCTGTCGAAAAGAAAATTCACTTCACGGAAGGGGACTACATCGTGAAGACGCTGGAGAATGAATCAGAATGGCGCCAGGCGTATGAGCTGCGACACCGGGTATTCGCCGAACGGCTCAAATGGGTTCCGGAGCGCCCGGACCGTTTGGAGTCCGACCTCTACGATGCCTGGAGTACCACGATCGGGGTGTTGGCAGACGATTCCACGCTCCTCGGCCTCGTTCGTATGACGCACGCTCCGGTTCCGTTCATGTTGGAAAGCGAATTCAGCGCATGCCTGGTGGGCGCGCATCAAGTACGGAAGGATTTGGACACGGCGGAAATCACTCGGCTGGCCGTTGATCCCCGGGTCAAGGAACGAGGCCCTTCAACAAGGATCATGCAGGCGGCGATCAAAGGCGCGTACCAATGGTGTCTGGCCCATGATGTTCGATACACATACATCGTCGTGGAGGAGCGCTTGTTCCGGGGACTCCGGCTGATGGGATGGCCCTGCGAGGCGATCGGGGAACCGGTGGCGCTGCCCCCGGCTCAGGCCGTATCCATCGCGGCCCTCATTGATCTTGACGAGTTTCGCTCGATCAATGCCACGAAACGGCCCGACATGTTGAACTGGTATTCCAAGACCGACAGGCCTCTGCCGACCGGCGTGGAGCCGCAGCAGCCCACCGTGGTCATGGGAAGTGCCATGCAACGGGCGGCCTGAGGTTCCCTCAGTCACGCGGTCGTTCAGAGGTAGAGAGTCCGCTGGAAGAAAAATCCGCTCGTGTGAGAGAACCAGTGGAGAGGACCCGGCGATCGGAGGCGATCGGGCAAAACTCGGTCTGCTAGACCGCGCTGGGGAGGCCGTGCAAATTCGGAAGGCCGTGTTCGATGGCTGTCGCCACGGCTTGCGATCGCGAGGTGACGTCGAGCTTTGAAAAGATGCTCTCGACATGGAAACGCACGGTCCGTTCCGTCACGCCGAGGATTTGAGCAATTTCCCAATTCGTCTTGCCGTTCTTCATCCAATTCAGGATGGTCAATTCCCGCACCGACAGCTTCTTGACGCAGCGGTCCAGGACGTAGGTATGCCTGGGCTCAGTCCGGAGCAACGCCAGATGCAGGTGATAACCCAAGTAGCCCATCAGTCCGACATAGCGCTCCACCTGGATGTCGCCTTCTCCGGCAAACGAGCAGAAGGTTGCCATATTGCACGCTTGATCGGTTGAGCCGGTGGTAATGCCGTCCTCAAGACCGTATTCGGTGGCTGCCGCAATAAAGGCTTTCTCCTTCTTGGAGACGGCCGTGCGATACGTGTCCTTCCACCATTGCGTGCCCGGTCCTTGTAGCGCTTTCTGAAAGACGGGATCCACCTCGAAGTAACTGTGCTGCCAATAGAGCCTCAGCCACTCGTCGGGGTAGCTGACGTTCACGACGTTTGCAAAGCCTTCGAATCTTCCCCCGGGCCCCAGCCGCGCCAGCCCGCCCAGCAGGCGTTTGAATGGGAAACGAGTCTGGATGAGCTCCAGTACTTCTTTGATGTCCTGCGAGGTTTCCGCCTGCGCGGTGTAGTGCAAGATTTCGAGTGAATGCTCGCACTCCTGTTTGGTCAGGCTGCCGAAGAGCTGGCCGGGGAACGGCTGCTTGGAAGTCGACGTTTCTACCATGCGGCACCCTTGACGCGAAGGAAAGACCGGAACAACCGGACGCCAGTATACCCGTCTGCCAGTCAAATTGGAATAGAGCCGTTTGAATCCCCCGGTAGGGCCGGATTGCCGTATTTGGCCGCAATTCGTTCTGGACAGAGACGACGCGAGCCAAGTACCATAACCGGCTTTTCTGAATCGAAATCCGCCACCCATGTATTGGACGGTCCTCTTCGCGATTGCGACTGCTGTCCTCTCGCCGGTTTCCACGGTAGAGGCCCAAGCGCTGCGGTTTCAGCCGCAAAGCACCTCGGCGGCCGGGCAAGGCAATGCATTCGCAGCTCAAGCGGACGATGCGTCGGCCATCCAATACAATCCGGCAGGCCTTGCTCACGTGCCCGGCATACAACTGTATACGGGAGCGGTGGCGCTTGGCGGGTCGGTGAAATACAAAAGTCCCGCCGGAATCGATGCGAGAGGCGACTTCGGCGGGTCAGTCTCCTTTCCACCGCCGAGTCACTTCTATCTCAGCGCGAACCTCGGCGCGCTCGGTGCCGCAAGTCTTTCATCGGTCACGCTCGGTCTCGGTGTGAACAGCCCGTTCGGCCTCAATACCCGATACCCGACGGATGGGCCTTTCAACACCGCGGCCATCTCTGCGACGCTGCCGCTCATCGACATCAAGCCGACCGCCGCGTATCAAATCAACGACGTCTTGTCGATCGGGGTCGGCGCAGACGTCTACACATTTGCGAGTTTTTTGGGCGAGGGGCATGCCGAGCAGAAGCAAGCGTCCGCCGGAGGGTTCGGGATTCCCGCCGGCGTCCCGGTCGAATTGTACGGGAAGGGAACGGCGGCGGGATTTTCGGTCGGCCTGATGTACCAGCCGCTGAAAAACGCCGACGGCAAGCCGCTTGCCTCCATCGGTCTCGTCTATCACAGCCAAGCCGTGCTTCCGCTGCACGGATCGCTGCTGGTCAACGGCGCGAAGGTCGCCGATGCGGCGACCAGCATCACCCTGCCGCAAATTTACACCGGCGCAATCGCCATCTGGCCCGTCAGAACGCCGGAGCACGAATGGAAGCTGGAACTCGACGTCGAATACGTCGGGTGGAAGTCGTTCCGGAACCTCGATATTCAGCTCTCCGACGGCGTCACCATCCCGCAGCCCAGACAATGGACCACGGTCGCCGTTGTGGCGGTCGGGACCGAATATAAATGGCTCGACCCAGCCTGGCTGCGGCAATGGGACGTCGCGGTCCGCGCCGGCTATACCAGGACGGAGGATCCGACCCCCGACTTCACCTACAATCCCGCAACCGTTTCACTTGCCGCCCATACCGTTTCGCTGGGGACTGGCTTTCTTTGCAGGGGACCGGGCCGGTTCCTGGGAGTCGTCCCCTGCGGCGGAGAGTCTGTCCTGTGGCCCAAGGGAATCGGGTTCGACGCAGCCTTCCAGGAGTGGATCTATGAGCCGCGCACGATTTCGGGCAATATCAATCCGACGGTCAATGGCACCTATCACGCCTTCGTCCACCTGGGAATGGCCAGCCTCAAATTGATGTTCTGAAGGCCCATCCTTTACGCGGGTTCGTCCTTTTGCAGCGCACGGCGGACTTCCGCGACAGTCTTCGCATCCAGCCCTGACTTCAACAGCGCCTCGTCGCTCGCCGCCGCAACGCCTTCAAGACTGCCGAATTCCTTCAGCAGCCGGCCTCGTCGGATCTCGCCGATCCCGATGACCTGGTCGAGCGTCGATGACACGAGCTGTTTGCCGCGCAAGGTGCGGTGATAGGCGACGGCGAACCGGTGAGCTTCATCGCGAATCCGTTGCAACAGGTGCGTCGCCGGCGATTGCGGCCTGAGCACGATGGGATTCTTCCTCCCCGCGAGGAAGATCCGTTCCTCCTTGTCGCCGCGCGCCTTGGCGAGGCCGATCACGGGGAGATCGGGCCGGCCGGCTTCTTTCAATCCCTCCATGGCTGCCGCCAATTGACCGATGCCGCCGTCGATGAGGATCACGTCGGGGCAAGGAAGGTGTTCGGCGGCCTGAGCGTTCTCGGCATGCGCTCGGCCGTAGCGGCGACCGACGACTTCGCGCATGCTGGCGAAGTCGTTGGCGCCTGTGACGGTTGCGATCCGAAACCGGCGGTAGTCGGCCTTCTTCATGTGCCCGTCTTCCCACACGACCATGGAGGCGACCGATTGATTTCCCATGGTGTTTGAAATATCGAATCCTTCAATTCGACGAGGGGCACGGTCGAGCCGCAGCAGCCGCTTCAATTCCTCACCGGCCTGGCGGTCCACCTCCTCGTCGCGCAAGTGGTCGGCCACCGCCGCCGCGGCGTTTTCTTCGGCCAGGAGCACCAATTGGTGTTTCATGCCCCGCTCCGGCGCCAGCACGCGCACCGGATCCCCTCGCTTTTCTGAGAGCCACCGCCCGATCAACTCGATGTCCGGGATGGCGACGGGCAGCAGCAGCTCTTTCGGCGGTTGGCCGTCCTTGTTGTAGAACTGCTCGATGGCGGCCCCGACCAGCTCTTCGTCCGGCGTGTCCGCCGACTGCGGCCAGAAAAAATCCTTCCGTCCGATCAGGAGTCCCCCTCTGACGAACAATAACTGGAGATCCACTGCCGCGCCTTGGCGCGCGATGCCGATGACGTCCTGGTCCACTGAAGCCGTCTGGGTGATGCGCTGGCGCTCGAGTGTCCGCTCGATTTTGAACATGCGATCGCGAAGCCGCGCCGCTTCTTCGAACTCCTCCCGCTCGGAGGCCGATTCCATCTGACTCCGTAGGTCGTCCAAGAGTTCGCGATCCCGGCCCTCCAGGAAGTGACGAACTTGCTTGACGATCTGGTGGTACTCCTCCTTCGATTGATTGCCGGTGCAAGGTGCCATGCACCGCTTGATCTCGAATTCGATGCAGGCGCGGTCCGCTTGGCCGTCGATCTCGATCGAGCAGGTGGCCAACGGAAAGACCCGCTTGATGACTTTAAGGGTCTCCCGCAACGCTCCGGCGGGCGTGTAGGGTCCGTAGTAGAGGGCGCCGTCCTTCTGAACCCGGCGGACGATCGAGAGGCGGGGAAAATCTTCTTTGACGGGGAGGCGAAGGTAGGGATACTGCTTGTCGTCTCTCAGCACGACGTTGAACCGTGGGCGGTGGCGCTTGACGAGGTTGCTCTCGAGAATCAGCGCTTCCAACTCCGATCGCGTGACCATGGTTTCCAAATCGGCCACCTGGCTCACGAGCAGAGCCGTCTTTGCGCCGTGGTCCCCGCCTTTCTGGAAATAGGAGCGCACCCGGTCGGCCAGCACCGCCGCCTTTCCGATGTACAGGATTTCTCCCTGTGCGTCCTTGAAGAGATACACCCCGGGATTGGCCGGAAGGTGGGCGAGCTTGGATTGCAGCCTGTCGGTCGTCATACGCCACTCGTCACGGATTAGAATACCAGGACTTCGAGTCCGATTGCTGCCGTTCGAGGATGACGGGAGGACGATCGCGATTACTTGAGCGTACGAAGGAAGGACCGGCTCAAGGTTCCCCGCGCGACTTCCGCGACGGGACCTTTCATCGTCAGGGCGAAGTCCGGACCCACGTCGATATGCAGGGTCCCGCCAGGCATCTTCACGGTGACGGGGCTTTTCACCAAGCCCAAGCGCACGGCGGCGCTGGCGGCGGCACAGGACGATGAACCGGAGGCCTGTGTTTCGCCGGCTCCGCGTTCCCAGATCAGGATGAACAACTCTTGCGGACCGGTCGGAACGGCCAGTTGGACATTCGTGCGCTTCGGAAAGACGGCATGGTTCTCGAGTTCCGGTCCGAGTCCCAGGAGGTCTTCGCGGGTCCAGGACTCACCGGAAGCCTTGAAGAGCACGCAGTGCGGATTTCCGACGCTGACGCCGGTAAACGTCAAATGCCGGCCGGCCGCATCGATCGGCTGCTGGATTAATTCGTCCGCGACGATCGTGCAGGGAAGGGCGGCCGGCTGAAAGCTGGCTTGGCCCATCTCGACCGTCACCGCTGACGCATCGCCGTGACGGTCCAGGTGTAACTCGATGGTCACGACTCCGCCTTTGGTATCCACCGTAAAGCGCTTCCGTCTCGTCTTTCCCGTGGCATGGAGATAGCGGGCGAAGATGCGGAGTCCGTTGCCGGATTTCTCCGCCTCGCTGCCGTCCGGGTTGAAGATGCGGACGCCGAAATCGGCCTGCTTGGACGGCACGAGCGCCAGAATGCCGTCGCTTCCGACGCCCCAATGGCGATTGCAGATTCGTTCGATGTTCGCCGGCGTCAGCTTGACGCTCAATTCCTTGGGATCCACCACCAGGTAGTCATTCCCCAATCCATGCCCGCGAAAGAAGGCGTTCTTCATCGATCACTCCTCTGGTATCCGGTGGTATCCGGTTCGAGATAGCGTGAAGCGCCAGACCATACTTCGTCAGCAGTCAGCGGTCAAGAGATGGGGCGCCGCCGGACCGTTGCGCCGTGACCTCGACACGCGTACGGCCACATGGCGGCGGTCGCAGGCTGGCCGCCTGCCCGCACCCGGAGCATCGAGCCATGTGTGGATGTGCGTCCCCTCGTGGATGAGAAAAGACCGGCGGTGGCGCTACACGATCTTGACGCCCGCCGGCCGCTCAATCAGTTCGATCTCGTAGCCGTCCGGCGCATCAATGAAGATGAACCGGCTGCCGGACGAGGTCGTGGTCGGGCCGTCGGTGACCTTGACGCTCTGGGCAGTCAACGCGGCAATCGTGTCGTCCAAACTCTCCACCTGAAACGCCAAATGCACCAGGTCCTCCTGGACCTTGACCGGGCCGCTCGGGGGAAAGCTGCTCAATTCGATCAACTCGTCGCTGTTCGGCGCTTTCAAGAAGGCCAGCTGTGACCCGCGGGGCGACGTCTTCCGTTCCAGGACTTCGAGGCCCAGCACCTCCGTATAGAACCGGATGGTTTCGTCCAGGCTCGTGACTCGCATGCGGGTGTGGAGCAGCTTGGTGACGCGGAGGCGGGCCATTGGTCAATCGCCGGAGATCGTTGAGGCGCCCTTTGTACCATGGGACGATTCCGATCGACCACTGAGGCTTCCCCTGGCCGGGCCCGCAGTCTTGCGGAGCAACACTTCGGCGCTGCCTGGGATGATGAGATCCGGGATCGGACCGATTTCGCGGTACCCCTGCTTCTCGTAGAACGTTCGTGCCGCGGCGTTGAAATCCGAGACGCAGGCGAAGAGATTCTTGGCTCTCGTAAAGACGACCGACTCCACGTGGGTCAACAGGAGCGTGCCCACCCCGCTGCCTCGCGCTTCCTTTGCCACGCCGAGCAGTTCGAGGTAGTCGCCGAGCAACACGTTGCGCCGTACGACGGCAAGTCCCACGACCCTCCCGTTCCGCTCGGCCACAAAGGCCTCTCGTCCCTCCGGCAGCGCCGAGAAGTACCGCTCCCAGTCCGCTCTTGAGTATCGAAGTGTAAGCCAGGGATCGGAATCGGCGAGCATCGCAATCACGAAGTCCCGATCACCGGGGACCATTATGCGTAGGGAAACCGGGTTCACGGCTCCGACCGTTGACAGGCCAGCAGGTCGCTGATCGTCATGGGCTGCAAATGGTGCTCGGGCAACCACTGTTCGTAGAAATAGGCCACGGCCTCGTACGTGTGTTTCCCTTTGCCGTTCGCGTGAAGGACGATGATGCTGCCGTTGCGGGTGATGCGTGCCAGGCTCCGCTCGATCTGCTCCGCCGAGAGGGTCGGGTCGGGGTCGCCGGAGACGACGTTCCACAAAATGAAGCGCAATCCCAGGTCACGGGCCAAGGTCACCGTGTCGTCGTTGTATTCCCCGTAGGGCGGACGAAACAGCGACGTTCGACGGTCGTATTTGACCTTCAGCATCGTCACCGGTCCGAGCATTTCCCGCCGCTGGTCTTCGGGAGACTGCAAAGGCAGATGGGCGTGGAGGTCGCCGTGCGTCCCGAGTTCAAAAAACGGAACTTGCAACAGTTGTTTGACCTGTTCGTCGTGTCTGGCGATCCATTTCCCGGACAGAAAAAACGTCGCCGGGATCCGATGCGCAACCAAGTAATCGATGAGCCGCTGGTCATAGCCGGTTCCCGTCCGGACCGGACAGAGATCGAAGGTGAGCGCCACCGCCGGACATGATCTCGGTCCCGAGGCGATGACTTGCCCCTGCCCCCAATCAGGCCGGGCCGCCACGAGGCCGAGTACGAGCGCAGGGATGCAGAGAGTTCGAATCCGGCCGGGGCGCATGGTGGTCAGTATACCTGAAGTCCCGGAGAGTTGACGCTTCAATTCACGCGCTGGTACCGTGGCGATATGCAGCTGCCGGATTGGGAAATCGGTCGGCCGCTCGGCATACCGGTCAGGGTCCATGCCTCGTGGTTCTTCGTCTTTCTCTTCATGAGCTGGACGTTGGCCACCGGGTATCTCCCGGAGGCCCTGCCCGGCCTTTCCGGCGAACGGTATTGGGGCATGGCGGCCGCCGCGGCTCTCCTCCTCTTCCTGTCCGTGCTCCTCCACGAGCTCGGTCATTCGTACGTGGCTCAGCGGTATCGCATCCCCATCAGCCAGATCACGCTGTTCATCTTCGGCGGCATCGCCCATATGGGGAAGGAGCCTCCCAGTCCTCGGGCGGAGTTTCTCATCGCCATTGCCGGACCGATTGTCAGCCTGCTCTTGGGCGCTTCCTGTTTGGCCCTGGTCTTCCTGATCGACACGATCGCCGGGCCCTCGGGCACCCAGGGCTTCCTCGTCTTGGGAGGCTTACTGGGGATCGTCAACGTCCAGTTGGGCATCTTCAATCTGATTCCGGGATTTCCACTGGACGGAGGCCGCGTGCTTCGGGCGGGGCTTTGGGCCTGGACCAGCAACTTTCATCGCGCGACGGGCCAGGCGTCGACCGTCGGCCTGGGATTCGGTCTGCTGCTCGGTCTTGTCGGGACGGGCGTGCTCGCCGCGTCCATTGCCGGAACCCTGGATGAATCGTGGTCGGGAAATGGTGGCTGGCTGTTGTTTATCGGCGCGTTTCTCTTCGGCGCGGCTTGGAGCGCGAGACGCCAGGTCGGTTTCCGGCTGAAGTTGGAGACCGCGACGGTCGGCGACGTCATGATGAAGAGTGTGGTATCGGTTCCACCGCAGCTCTCCTTACAAGCCGCGGTGGATGAGTATTTCGTCCCCCATGGCGCCGGCGGGTTCCCGGTCCTCGAGGACGGCGCCGTCATCGGGATCATCATCGTCGAGGACGTGCAGGCGGTGCCACAAGCGCTGTGGCCGTGGCGACAGGTCCGGGCTGTCATGCACCCAGCCGAGCCGGGAGGGGCCGTTCCGTCGCATTGGTCCGTCAAACAGGCGTTGGAGGCAATGCTGCAACGAGGTTGGGACCGTTTGGTAGTGATGGAGGGCGACAAACCCGTCGGGGTGCTCACTCGCGCCGTGGTGGCGAGATTTCTTCAGCTCAAGCGATCAGAAGACTAAGGACGATGTTCCCGCATGCCTCGATCCTTGCCACTCGGACTGCTCTGCGTTAAGCGTCTCGGGCCACGGAAATGTTCTGCGCGATCGCGATGCGAATCAGGTGAACGACTAAGAGGAACCCGTACACCACGCAGAAGAACTTGAACGTCACGCGGTAGAAATCCATCAAGATGATCGGCAGGCACAGTGCGAAGAGCAGGCTGGCGATCAGGGTCACGAAGGTCAGTCGCCGGCAAAACTCGTAGGAGGGCTCCTTGCCGATCGGCTTCAATGCACGCGCATAGCGCTCGGCTCGCTGGAGTCTGGCTTCGTGCAAGCTCGCGTCGGTCGGTCCCCAATACCGCAGATAGAAGTACCCCCCCACCATCAGCACCCACGGCATGGTCCAGAGCGGCCAATAGCCGGCGCCGCGATAGGTTTCGCTCGTCACCAGCGTGGCGAACGAGGGCGCGTAAATCAACCCGAGGACCAGCGGAAGAATCCGTTCGTCGCGCGGGCGTTCTCCATCGGGGCCTCCGTGAATCAATTCACGCTCGAACAGGGGATAGCCATACTTGAGAACGACCAGTGCGATCGCGGCGCTCATCGTTTTGTCCGGGATATAACGGACCCAGTTCTGAAACCAATTCACAATCCACCACCCGGCGTCCTCGCCCCATTTCATGCCGAGAAACGATTCGATGTACCGACGGGCGACCTCTTCCCACTGGAGCGCGCGCTGGCTCAAGGTTTCGGCCAGCTCGGGATTCAACGCAAACACGGCGTGCTGATCGAGGGCCGCCTGTACGAATGTCCCGGGGAGGCTCATGACGACCGCCCCGCCCACACCGAAGACGTACAGGAACCATGCGTGAGACAGCGCCGAGCTCCTTCCCGTGCGCAGATACTTTTGGAATCCGGCCTGCCTCGCCATCGAACCCCAATAGATGGCCCCCGTCATGCTGACCAGCGACCAGGGGAAAATCACGACGTCGGCGCCGGATTCCGGGTAGAGCAGCCAGTTCACCAGGGAGTTCGACAAGAGGGCGGCGATGGCTCCCCACCAGGGACCGAGCAGGAACGCCACCAGCGCCGTGCCGGTCATGTCGAGGAAGAGGATGCTTTCCAAATGACGACTCAGGGTAAGGCCCACGTAATTCAAGAGCAGCCCG
>DASTSI010000089.1:0-4391 GCA_035760745.1 Nitrospira sp.
TCGATGCGCCACGCTCCTGCCTATTCAACCGAGCCCCCGTATCGTATCGCACCTTAAACCCGATCGGAACCGGCCAATCAGTCACAAGACGGCGCCCTCTCCTACCATTTTCCGGACGGTCGCTTGCAAGCAGGCGACTCTGCACGCGGTTTTGCGTCTAATCGACGTCTTTGGCTTCGGGCTCATCGCCTGACGCAGCAGCTCGCCGTCATCGACACGAACGACCCCGGAGCAGTGGACCTGCAACAGGCTCGTAGTCTTGCACGGTCCGATGGCGGAAACGCCGGTCGCATATGCAGGTGGCTCGGGCAGGTTCGTTCATCGGCGACGGCAGCAAACCGCGCGACAGCTTCGGCGCGACGCGAGGATGCGGACCCGCCGAAAGCCGATCGGGACCGCCGAACGTCAAACCCAGCCACCCAAACGACCCTCTCGCGGCCGGGTCCCGCGGGCAGCGACGTGCCGGATCGTGCGCCCAGCAGGTGCTTTCCGCGGGCGCGGTCCCAGCTAGCTTGAGCGCATGGACGCGCGAGCCCACGAGCATGATCAGGAAGCCCCCGCACCTATCGCCCAGCCACTGGCAGTTCGTATTCGGGAAGCATGCCGCCTAACCGGAATCGGTCGGTCGAAGATATATGAGCTGATCTCCGCCGGCGAAATCGAAGTCATCAAGGTGGGCGCCATGACCCTGATTCCAGTCGAGTCCCTGAAACGCTTTCTCGAGCTTCGGCGAAGGGGCTGATCCGATAGCGTCATCTCGGCCTGGCACCGAACAACGATCGCCGGGCCGCGACATGCCAGGCGAGGCTCGGCCGAAACAGAGATGGTCCGCAATCCGGCTTCAGGCGGGTGACTGTGAGCGCAACACCAAGATTCTCGCCAATATCCGTGATCGACCCGTCAAGGTTCGACGTCGCCAGGGGCGCAACGGTAACGGCAAGAAGCCGCAAATTATCGAGCGGGACCTCGGTCGTCGCCGTGCCCAGGCAGGGCCGGTCCGTCGATCTCACACGGAAGGTGGGACCGAAGCGCCATCTCGACCGTCACCGCCGCCGCCTTCACTTGAAGCTCCGGTTGCTCGCGCAGCAATTCCACCGCGAGCTCGGCGGCCTTCCGATTGGTCAGCTCGACCCCGCCGCACAGAGTGCGGCGATCATTCCTGGTTTCGGCGTGGAACATGCCGTCCATCACGCCGGCGACATACATCCAGCACTGTCCACGATTGGGTCCCGAACAGATCTCGAGCAGACGCTCGCCTGTGAAGAATGCGGGGATAAGGCGTTCGTGAGCTGGCTGAAGCATCGCCGCCGCAAGCACTGAGACGCCGATCATCTTCGAATACAGGCCTTGCTTTGCTGAGCTCGGGGTGCCTCGGCGTAGCAACCCTCCAGCGCCCCCGCCGCCAATGTGATGGCGGGATATTCCTCCACGTCGAAGCGACGGCGGCAGAAACGGCCAGCGATCCCCAGCGCGGCAGCAACTTCGCCGGAACCGAATACGGGAACGAACAACCAATCCGAGCCCGCGGAGCGATCTGATCCCCAGCCCGCCAAGCCTGCGCTTCGAAAGCATGAATCCAGTGCCAGCCGATCCAGCACCTGCAGCGTGGGCTTCCAAGGTGAGGCCGCCACGACGACGAAGTCGTTGGGCGGGCGTTCCACGACGATGGCATGCGCTTGAAGCTCAGCCGCCAAGGCATCGCACACCTCTTGCGGAGATCGGCATCGAGGCGCGATCACCGTCCGGAATCTCGCGGACGTTCCTGTCCCCTCGTGCGTCTTCCCGTTGCGGGACACTCGACTTGTGAGCCAGGCTTTCACGAGCGCCGCCGAGCCGGGAAGTGTCCGGCGGCGGCGGGCGCAACGGTGGCATTCATCTCCAATGTGAAGAGGATCAGCCCGCCTTCGTCGGTGACGATCATCTGCCACTCTCCGGCAGCCCAGAAGGCGTCGGGGTCCTTGGCGATCGCCGAGCAGGCGGTCTCCAGCGCCATCGTTCGAGCGGTTCGAAGGTCGGGGGCATGGAGACCGGAGACAAGATTCTGACGTTCTGAGTCGACGATATTCATCAGGAAGCGAGGCATCGGTCTCCTTCGTGAGATGCGGACGTGCCCGGGGGCATGAGCAAGGTGGTCCCACCGCCAATCGCTTAACGGACAGGGTATATCGCGGCCACGCCGAACCTCTGATTTGACTTAAGTCACAGTGAATGCCCGCGGGGGTGGCGCCGATCCCGGCCCGCACGCGGCCGAACGGATGAGCGAGGAATGCCCGCCTAGAATGCGTGGACGTCGAGCCGGCGCTCACTGCGATTTGGGTAAGGCTCGGGACCGGAAAATTCTTCGGCCATCCGGCGGTCGCGAACGACGATCTCGGAACCGCGGAGGACAATGCCCTTGTCTGCAACGACCTGGATCACTCGCGAAAGAGTTTCGCGGCTGACCCCCAGCCGCGCAGCCAGCGTTCTCCTTGAAAATGGAAGTTGTGGAGCCCCGGTCTCGGTGAAGTCGACGAACCTCAGGAGGATAGCCGCCAGCCTCTCCGCTGCCGACCGACTCTTTAGATCGATGATGTGACGAACAGCCATCCGCCATTGCGCGCCCGTCACCCGGGCGAGAACCATCGCGACCCTCGCGTCCGCGGATGCGGCGCGCACGACCGCTTCGCGTTCGAGCATCATCAGGCGGCTTGGAACCAAAGCACTGGCGGACGTCAGGCAGGGTTCCTGGCAAAGAGTGGCCGTGGGCACGAGGAGATCTCCGCGCGTGAGGATCAGCACACCGCAATTCGGATCGAGGGCTGTTCCGCAGAGCTCGACCATGCCGCTCAAGAGCACGCCCAATTGGTTCGGGATCTCGCCGGCCTCGAGAATGCGTTCGCCCTTCTCGAACACACTTGTGGTCGCGCCCTGCACTAGAGCCTTCCGAACAGGCTCTTCGAACTCCCGCACGAACGGAATTGACGACGGGTCCAGGGCCCGCCGGGTCTCTTCGACTGGATGAGTGTCCATCGGCCTGACCGGTTAACAGGTTTGCGCCGGCGATGCGCCCGTGACGGCGAATTGATGAATGTCAAATCTGGGCAGCCGCGCAGGTTTTGGCCGCGGCCCGGGCGCATAACGTGCGAGGGAGGCGCGCATGGAGTCCGACGAGGAGTTTTTTGCCGAACGTGCCCGGCAGGAGCGCGCCGCCGCTAAGGCATCCAACGACCGACCGAAGAAGAAATCTCACCTGGAGCTGGCCGAAGCGTATCAGGAACTGAGCGCCGCATTGAAAGCGGCTCATCAGCCGTCCTTACGTTCCCCTGGCTAGTCGCGTCCGCGCCCTCTCGCGGTACGATCGGATGGTAGCGGGCGCTGCGTAGCTGAGGAGGCGGGAGGCCGCGCGAGGATAGGATGGTCGCCCGAACACTCGCCAGGCTCACCCATCGACGACGCCAGCCGCTTCGGATTTCGATAACGCTGATCCTCCCGATCCTCCTCCGGCGAACTCACGTCACCGATCATGAGATGATCGAAGCAGCGGTTGACTGCTGTTAACTTTTTGTTAACGCAAAGGCTCGGCAAAAGGAGGTTGTATGCGTTCGAAGTTTGCGTTCTCGCTTGCTGTCCTAGCACTGACCGTAAGCGCGCCAGCTGTCGCGCAGGAGGTGATCACGGGACCTCCGGCTCTCACGGGCTCAGAATTCGGATGGGCGTATAGCGGCATAGAGTTCCAGGCGCTCCAAGACGTCTCCCTGGTCTCATTCACGTTCAATAACCAGGGCAATTCGGACAACATTCTCCTGCTCGACGAGAGCTGGAACACGGTGCACTCGATCTCGACGGCAGCCGGCCAACCGGTCAGCACCGTAAGCGTCGACTGGTTGCTGAACGGCGGCGACGTCTACCGGCTCGTCCGGACCACCCAGGGCAACAGCCTCTACGACAGCTACAACGGACTACTGCCGCAGAACGATCATCTGGCCATCACCAACTCCGGGTTCTTTTCGAATTCGCTGACTTCGACGGGCAGTTTCGACACGAACGACTTCTGGTCGACCTTCACGAACATCACGACGGTCAACGGCGTCGCGTCCGCAGTGCCTGAACCCGCAACCTGGGCGATGATGCTCCTTGGCTTCGGAGCCGTCGGTTTTCAGCTCCGCCGGCGCAAGCAGCCCTCCCTGGCCTAAGCCCGTCGCAAGTCAGGCGTGGCCCGACAGCCACGCCGGATTCCTGCGCTCCGGGTTCGCAGGTTCGCTGCTACGGGGAACCATCAAAGGCCCTCGTGTGCACATGTAGAGCCGCGCCACCTGTATCTACTGCTGTTCTGCTTGGCCGGGGCGGGCGTTCCGACCCGGCCAACTGCCGCGGGGCATTCAGTGACTGGCCGCTACCTGGTTGCCGTGTCC
>DASTSI010000090.1:0-25950 GCA_035760745.1 Nitrospira sp.
CGTGATCTCGACCTTTCTCGTCCGCAAGTCGATGACCGGATGATTGGCGCCATGATGACCGAACTTCAGTTTGTAGGTGTCGAGGCCGAGCGCCAGCCCCAGAATTTGATGGCCTAGACAAATGCCGAAGATCGGCAAACGGCCGATCAGTCGCTTCACCGATTCCATCGCATAGGACACGGCCTCGGGATCTCCCGGCCCATTCGACAAAAACAAGCCGTCGGGATTGAGCGATTCGACCTGTTCGGCCGTCGTCGCGGCCGGCACCACCCGCACGTCGCAGCCGACGTCCACCAACCGCCGCAGAATGTTTTGCTTCACGCCGAAATCATAGGCCACGACGGTCCATCGTTTCTTGGATCCGTTCGAACCGCCGTTCAACGCGGGGATCCATTCGCCGGATCCTTCCCGCCAATCATACGGGCTGCCGCACGTCACCTCCCCCGCAAGATCGCGTCCGATAATGGAAGGAGCGCGCTTCGCCTTCGCCACCGCGCGGGCGGCATCCTGATCGTGGGTAATCACACCCTGCTGGGATCCGTACTCGCGAAGGTGCCGTGTCAGTGCCCGCGTGTCGAGCCCTTCGATGGCGACGATCCTTGCAGCACGGAGATACTCGTGCAGTTGCTGCCGGCTTCGCCAATTGCTCGTGATCGTGCTCGCTTCCTTGACCACGAAACCTTCGGCCCAGATGCGGCGGGACTCAACGTCCTCTGGCGTCACGCCATAATTGCCGATATGGGGAGAGGTCATCGTGACGATCTGTCCTTTATACGAAGGGTCGGTCAGGACCTCCTGATACCCGGTCATGGCGGTATTGAACACGACCTCGCCGACGGTTTCACCCTCTCGACCGAGCGCCCGGCCCCGAAAAACCGTTCCGTCCGCCAACGCGAGCAAGGCATGTTTCACGGGCGTGCCTCCTCCCCGTAGAGGGACCGCTTTGCCTTCATGACCACGAGCACGATCCCCAGCACAAGATTCACCATGTACGCCGTCCGTACGGGCATGTGCATCCGAAAAAACGCTTCGAACGCCGCTTTCCTCGCCTGTTCGTCTTTCGCCCCGAACGCTTCCGCTTGCAGCGCGGCGGCCTGCGGATGGAGCACCAGGATGATCGCCGCGGCAACCACTCCCATCGACGCCAGGAGAATCAGCTCTCCTCTCGTCACGGAAACCGCCGGGTCACCGTTCCACCAACGGTAGCAGGCGACGACCACCAGGATGACCATGGCGATCACGACCAGCCGGTTGTACCCTTCAAAGGTCCTGGTCAAGAGATACCCTCCGGAATCCTGTCCGCCCAGTGTGTTGAACACCGCGGGGATGACCGCGCCGATGAGCACGATCAGTCCTCCCACCCATATACCGAGCGCCAACAGCTCAAGACTCAATCCGCACACCAGCCCCCAGCGAACCGGTCGGCCCACCGGCTATCGCTCCGCTGTGGAGGCATCGAACAGCACTCGCCCGCCCACGATCGTGGTTCTGACGCGTCCCTTGACCTTCCACCCGGCGAACGGCGTGTTCCTGCTTTTTGATCGGAATTTCGCGGGATCGACCTCCCACTGCTCGTGAGGATCGATGATAGCAACGTCGGCGTCGGCGCCGGCGGTCAACGTTCCTTTCCGAAGACCAAAAGCTTTCGCGGGGGCCGAGCTCAGCTTTTCAATCGCGGTTTCCAGCGAAAGGACGCCCTCTTCGACCAAAGCCAAGGTCAGCGGCAATGCCGTTTCCAATCCGACGATGCCGAAGGGAGCCTCGGTGAACCCCAACTGTTTCTCCTGTGTGGCGTGCGGAGCGTGATCGGTCGCGATGACGTCGATCGTCCCGTCACGCAGTCCTTCCTTGATCGCCTGAACATCGTTCCAGGTCCTGAGGGGCGGATTCATTTTCGCGCAGGTGTCGTACCCTCTGACCGCCTCCTCGGTGATCGTGAAGTGATGGGGACAGGCCTCCGCCGTGACGCGGATGCCGCGGGACTTCGCCTCGCGCACCATGCGGACCGAGCCGAGCGTGCTGATGTGGGCGAGATGAAGTCTGGCGCCGGTGAGCTCGGCCAAGGCGATGTTTCTGGCCACCATCACGTCTTCAGCGGCCGACGGGATGCCGGGCAGCCCCAGCTCCGTGGAGATCAGCCCTTCGTTCATGCAACCGCCTTCGGCCAAATGGAGATCTTCGCAGTGATCGATGACCGGAACGTCGAAGGCCAGGGCGTATTCCATCGCGCGCCGCATGACGAGGCTGTTCATCACCGGCTTGCCGTCGTCCGAGATCGCCACACATCCGGCCCGGTGCAAGTCGCCGATCTCCGCGAGCTCCTTGCCTTCCGATCCCTTGGTAATCGCACCGATCGGCAAGACATTGGCCAGACCGGCCGCCCGTGCGCGCTCGACGATGAACTCCGTGATGGCCTGGTTGTCGTTGACCGGGTTGGTGTTCGGCATGCAGCACACGGTGGTAAACCCGCCGGCCACCGCGGCCGCCGCGCCGCTCTGAATCGTCTCCTTGTATTCGAATCCCGGCTCGCGGAAATGGACATGAAGATCGACGAAGCCCGGGGCGACGATGAGGCCCATGGCCGAAACCTTGATCGTCGCAGCCGGCGCCTTGATGTCGGGGCCGACGGCGACGATCCTCCCCTCGTCGATCAAGAGGTCGCCCGGGCCGTTGAAGCGCCCCGGATCAATGATCTGTCCACCGGTTATCAGGATGGCCACACGAATCTACCTTTCTGCTCCGCTTCGGTCGTCATTCGTCGCTCCGATCTCGGTACGGGCCTCGTGGCGCGATTCATCCCGCGCCCGACATGAGATACAGAATCCCCATTCGAACCGATACGCCGTTGGCGACTTGATCGAGAATGACGGAGGACAAGCTGTCTGCGACTTCGGGTGCGATTTCCACGCCGCGGTTGATCGGACCCGGATGCATGACGATGGCGCCAGGGTCGGCCAGCTTCACCCGGTCCGCCGTGAGCCCGTACAAGCGCGCATATTCCCGGATGGTGGGAAAGAGCGCCCGCCCCTGGCGCTCCAACTGCAAGCGCAACATCATCATGACCTGCACGCCGCGCAATGCCTCGTCGAGATCTCGGTACACCTTGGCACCCAGCCGTTCGATGCCCGCCGGCATCATGGTCGGCGGTCCGACGAGACGCACCTCGGCGCCCAACTTGTGGAGCGCGTGGATATTCGATCGGGCGACGCGACTATGCGCCACATCCCCCACAATCGCGACCCTCAAGCCGTTGAAGGACAACCCGCGCTCGCGAATGGTGTAGAGATCGAGCAACGCCTGCGTCGGATGTTCGTGCCAGCCATCGCCCGCGTTGATCACCGAGGATTTGACTCCCTTCGCCAATGTTTCGGCCGCACCGGCTGAGGGATGACGCAGCACAATGATGTCCGCCTGCATCGCTTCGATGTTCCGCGCCGTATCGAGCAAGGTCTCTCCCTTGACGACGCTGCTCGAAGAGGGGGAAAAGTTGATCACGTCGGCGCTCAGGCGTTTGGCCGCCAACTCGAAAGAGGTTCTCGTTCTGGTGCTCGGCTCGAAGAAGAGATTCACGACCGTCCTTCCGCGCAGCGCCGGCACCTTCTTGATCTCGCGGCCGGTGACTTCTTTGAAGGAATCCGCGGTTTCGAGAATCAGCATGATCTCATCCACCGACAACGGCGCGAGGCTCAGGAGGTCTTTGCGTTTGAGGCTCATGACGGCGCTCCTTCCCCCTTTACCCTTTGAGAATCACCACCCGGTCCTCTTCGCCCGCTTCTTCGAGCAAGACTTGGATCTGCTCGTCACGCGAAGTCGGGATGTTTTTGCCCACGTACGTGGCTTTGATCGGAAGTTGGCGATGTCCCCGGTCCACGAGCACGGCCAATTGAATCTCGGCGGGGCGCCCCAGATCGATGAGGCCGTCCATCGCAGCCCGTATCGTCCGCCCCGTAAAGAGCACGTCGTCGACCAGCACGATGATCTTGTCGGCGATATCGAACGGAACGGTGGTCTTTCTCAACAGGGGCTGTTCCTTCCGTAGGGACAGATCGTCCCGATAGAGCGTGATGTCGAGTTCGCCGATCGGGACCTGCGCGCCTTCGATTTCATGGATCCGTTTGACGAGCCGATGCGCGAGATGAACGCCTCCGGTCCTGATGCCGATCAAACCCAAGTTTTTCACGCCTTTATTGCGTTCTAAAATTTCATGCGCGATGCGCGTCAACGCGCGCGCGACATCGCCGGCGTCCATGACCAACTTTTCCTGCGCTCGTTCGGGCTTCGCGCCGGGCATCGTCATGTCCAAGCAGCGGGTTCCATCGGTGTGAGACGCCAAGAGGCGTCGGGACGTCCGGCCAAGTCGGCAAGGATTGCGCGAGAAGACCCGTTCAGGCAGGCGGCGGACATAAAAAAACCTTCTCCCCGGGAGCGGGTGAGAAGGTTTGGTGATCTCGACCGGCCAGCGGCCGATGCACGTTGCATCGCGGCTCCTTGCTCACCTCGCAGGATGAGCGTTAAAGGTTGGACCATCATACCGACGGCCGGAGAATACTGTCAAGCCAATCGGGCTCCGTACGTGGGCTCGAGCCGCCGAGCCGCAATCGTGCGTGATGACAGCATCATCTTAGACTTTCCGCACGTGGTACAGCGTCAGACCGGCCTTGAGCCTCGCCTTTGGAAGGATCGTCCGGTGCATGCGAAACGTCGGCAATCCCTCCACTTCCTCGTCCCAGCAGACTTCGAACCGGTGAGCAGAGCAGAGCGTACTCAACGATCGCGAGCCCACGATAAAGGCTCGTGCTCCAGAACACAGGGCTGCGCTGATTTTCCTCAAACATGCCGCGAGTGCCTGAGGAGCGTCGGCCAGTTCATACGGCATCCAGATATACGCGAGGTCGTACTGGACGGTCGCGGCGTCGTTCCGAACGAACCGGATGCCTGTCAGCCAGTCCCATCGCTGCAACCCGGCGCAGACGGTCCACAACTGTTGCGCTTGCTTCTGCGCGAATGCGGGGACTCGCATCGCCACCGTGTACTGCCGTGGACGGTCGAACAGGACGCAGGTCGCAGCCGCGGCATCGCCGTTTTCGATCAACACGCGATTCGCCTTTGCCAACGACATTCCGACCTCGCGGTCCTGCTCTGCCAAGTCCTGAAGATAATCGGCGACAAACGGCTGGGCTTCGAGCTCTCCGATCTCACGATCGTCCTCCGGGTACAGAAACACGGCCCCGTAGGCCTCCTGGGGGGACACGGAAGGAAGGCCTTCGGGAAACAGCGCGCGCCAGTCCACGGGACTCGTTTCCACCGCCTGCGGCAGCCCCTCATGCAGGTCTGCTGGCAAAGGAAGAGGCAGGCATTGCTCTTCGCTTCGATCCCTGAGGACAATCCGCCCCTTCTCCACGCGGGCCGAACGGTCGAAGAGCGGGATTTTTCCCCGCCTGGGTTTGACGAATGGCAATCCGGCGGGGTCGTCCGCAAGCGTGACTTTCTGCAAATCGCCGCCTTGGCAGGTCAGGCAGCAGCGAGGCGCGGGGTGAAAATACCGGAGTGGCGGAAACGATAAGGGTAGCCACTGGACTTCGTGTGCCCGTGTCTGATCCATGAACAATGTGAATGGATCACGCGAGCCCGCTGCCTGCGGCGTGAAGAACGAACTGAACAGACGGTACGCGGCCTCCGACGGATAGGTCGGAATGCCACGATACCGGAGTGGCAAAGGGCTGGGCCGGTCCCGGTTCTGATCGTCGTAGAGTCCACGGATCAATTCGAAGGCCGCAGAGCCCGTTCCCGGCAATAGCGACTTGAACAATTCGACGACCGGCAGAAAATCGATCGACGGCCAATGCATGGCGCCCATACAGGACATGAACCGCGCGCGGGCGAAGTCGCCGTCCTCCAGGACGTATAAGGCATCCTTGCGATGGCGAATCGTTGCGAGGCCGGTCCGATCGATCCACAAATCTTCGTCCCGATAGAACCATTTCACCTCTTCGAGCGGCACACGCAACGCCTTGGCTGCCATGCCGCGAAGGTCGTCTGCCGTGAGCCGTTGCCAGCCGGATTTCGTCGCCAAGTTCAATCGTGTTTCGTTGATCAAACCCTCCGGCCTGATTCCGACCCACCGTCCCCAATCCAGCCGAATCCGGGCCCGGGTCAGCGAGACGCGGCCTTGCGGATCTCGTTCCCACTCACATTCGTGCAAAACCTGGCCCCCGGGATCCGCGCTCAAGAACCGCAATCCGTCCGGGCGATAAAAGATCAGGTGCCCGGACGGTTGACGCTCGACGCGACCGCCGGCTTGCTCAAGCCCTTTGCCGAACGGTTCATTACAGGGAAAGCGGAGATGACCGGGAGTCGTGAGGGCAACAACGATGGGATCTGAAGGCATCGATCGCGTGGCGCCGTGCCAGAGAGGCGGAAGCGCCGCTTACTCGCGGACCTGCCCGCTTCCCAGCACGATGAATTTCGAGCAGGTGAGTTCTTCCAGGCCCATCGGGCCTCGCGCATGGATCCGTGACGTGCTGATACCGATCTCCGCGCCGAGACCGAATTGGTAGCCGTCGTTCAGCCTGGTGGAAGCGTTTACCATTACGGCGCTGGCATCCACTTCGCGAAGAAAACGCATCGCTTTCTGATATTCATTCGTCACGATGGACTCGGTGTGGCGGGAACCATGTCGCGCGATATGTTCGATCGCCTCATCGATATTCTTGACGATTTTCACGGCGAGCGTCAGACCAAGGAATTCTCGTCCATAATCGTCCTCGGAGGCCGGTTTTACCGCGGGAGAGAGTTGGCAGGTCCTCGAACAGCCACGGACCTCGACATCCGCGGCCGCGAGCTTTTCAATAAACCTGGGCAGCCAACTCCTCGCGATGCCTTGATGGACCAAGAGCGTCTCCATGGCGTTGCAGGTCGACGGTCGCTGGACCTTTGCGTTGTAGGCGATCCGCTCGGCCATCGCAGGATCAGCCTCATCATCCACATAGATGTGGCAGACCCCGGCATCATGCTTGATCACGGGGATCGTCGCCTCCTCGGCGACCAGCTTCATCAGAGACTCGCCGCCTCGCGGAATAATGAGGTCGATATAGCGGTCTTGCTTTAGGAGGACCGGGACGACCTCGCGCTCGGGCCGTGACACGAAGCCGATGGCGCCGGGCGGGATCCCGGATTTTTCCGCGGCCTCGGCCAAGACCTTCGCGATCGCCGTGTTGGAGTGAATGGCTTCGCTCCCGCCTCGGAGCACGCAGGCGTTCCCCGATTTCAGACAGAGCGCCGCTGAATCCGCCGTCACGTTAGGACGCGATTCATAGATGATGCCGATGACGCCGATGGGAACCCGCACGCGGCCGACCTGCATGCCGTTCGGTCTGGTCCACATCTTGGCGGCACTTCCGAGTGGATCCGGAAGCTTGCTGACTTCCCTGATGCCGGCCGCCATCTCGGCGATGCGATCGGACGTGAGACGCAAGCGGTCCGCCATCGCCTGTTTCTCCGATATCGTCCCGAACGCTTCGAGATCCTGCTCGTTCGCCTCGAGCACAGTCGCGCGCTGCTCCTCCAAGGCGTCCGCCATCGCAGCCAGAGCGCTGTTTTTCACCGAGGTCGAGAGGGTTGCCAGGCGGCCGGCCGCCTGCCGCGCCGCCTTCACCAATGTTTCGATATAGTCGGGGAGAGGTTGCGGTGCGGAGTCCGTTGGTTCGGACGGGCCCTGAGGCTCTACGGCGACCCCGCTTTTCTCGGTCTTTGGATCCATGTGGGCGGTGCTCCAATTCAGAAGGCTGGGACAGGATACAGTGAGCCTTTCCGGCCGGTCAAGACACCGCGGCAGGCCTCCGCATATCATGGAGAAGTGAAGCATGGGAGTTATGGGAGTTATAGATTTGCAAATCTCTTCCCGCTATGCAGAAAGGAGGTCTATAAATAAGTAGACTTCATTACCGAGGACGCTCTGCAGTCATGCTACAAAACAACACAACGCAAAAGATTGAGAAGAGCTTCATTAGAAAGCTCTACGTAGGATTTCTTCTAGTCATTGGGCTTCTCGCGATAACAATCATACAAGCCGTCGTGAAGACGGTGGAGACGCAGAAAAGATCCGCAAATATTATCGACTACAAGGATATACAAAAATTTAATCCTCGCCGAGAGGGAGGACATCTCCTCCCAAATATTGACGGTTGGATGAAGGGTGAATCACTTGATCGGCCAGTTCGGATCATTACCAATTCGAAAGGGTTCAGAAACGATCGCGAGTTCGATCATTATGTGCCTCCGGGTACCATGCGTATCCTGTTCCTTGGTGATTCTTACGTTGATGGGATGAGAACCGATCAACGGGATACCATCGGTTATCAACTGGAGCAACGCTTGAATTTAAAAGCAACGGGATCAAACAAAGACAGGTACGAGGTTATGATCTCTGGTCATAATAACCCCACCAATGCCTGGTATTACTATCAGGAATTCGGCCATCACTACCACCCGCAAATAGTTATTTTAGGCGTGACGCTTGGAAATGATCTTACTTGGCATTCATACCGATCAACCTTCCAGCCGATGGTCAACTCCAAAGGCGAAGCGATGCTCGCCTGGAATGGAAAGTTAGTACAATCGCAGTCTGCGAGTTCATACTTACCAAAAGAAGCATACATTGATCCCAGCGCGTATCTTTTTTTTAAGCGAATCGAGAGTCGACTACGATCGACCCTTCATGATCTATTCCCGCAATGGGGAGGGTATCTCATCCCTGCCGCCACTTATCCTGCAATCAATGACAGACGACAAGTCGATATGGAAGATTTCAGCACGTCGCTCGGGCTTTTTTATCAGCCTGTTCTACCGCATATCGAGCAACAGTACGTCAATTTTGCTGAAGTGATTACTGGGTTTAAAAGTATGGTAGAGAACCATGGGGCCAGCTTCATCATCGTGCTCTTTCCAACGCGCCTCCAAGCGTCCGCAAAAGAGTGGCAATTGTTTTTGAAATTTTATTTCTTGGAATCATCTAAGTTTGATCTTTCGTACCCAAATCAAAGGATACTAGAATTGTGCAAGAACGAATCTTTGCACTGCATAGATCTATTACCTGCCTTTAAAGCTCACTACGATTTAGGAGGGTTACCACTCTACAGACCGCACGGAGATATGCACATGAATGAGACAGGTCAGCGGATATCCGCGGATGAGATCTTTTCTTTTCTTCGCCATTCCCTCCTAAATGGGCATCACCAGGCTCTTAGAGAAGATGTATCTTCAAATTAATCCACCCGCCGATCAAAGAGTTTGTTCTTTAGTAACTGGGCGATCAGGGAGACGTTGGGATAATTCCAGCTCCAACCCCAGCCCCAGGTGCCTCAACAGTCGACGCTGATGATCCGACGTTTTGACCTTGGCCCGGTAGAGGAGCCGCTTGGATCTGACCAGTGGCTGGAACCGGTTGGTTGCCTTGCGGCTGGCCCGGCATGGTGACCGGAGGAACCAGCGCGGCAGTGGAAGGATTGGGATGCTGAAACACCCAATCCCGGTACGTCTTCCGGCTGTCGAAGTGGCGCACGGCTGCAGGAAATTCGTGCTTCATGAACGGTTCGGCCTTGCTTCGGCTGCGGACCCCCATGATCCCGCCGTTTGGCCCGCGAAGATATTCCCAATCGCCGTGCGTCATGGGATCCGCGTACACCTTGCGAAGAAAGGGCTTCGGCAACCGTGTCAACTCAGCCAGCGATTGGGGATAGATTTCTCCCGGCACGACCCGGCCGGCCTTCATGGTCGACGAGTACTGAGCGAGCGCATTCTGGATTTCGATCCCTTTGGTCAGCAGATCGGCTTCCAACTCCCGCTGGACTATCGCCTTCCAATGTCTCGCACCTGCCGTCGTCGCGATGCCGATGAGCACGATCGCAAACATGAGGAAGAGGTACGTCACACCTCGCTGATCGCGGACTCCGGACATCGGCATCCTATGGCTGAGCGACGGCCTCTTCGGACAACACCACGGTGTGTTCCAATCGCGAATCGCGGTCTTGAAGCGTCACACTGTCCTCTGTGATCGCCTTCACCACCACGCGCTGATCGATCGTTTCCCCGCGTCGGACGACATGCAGGTCATCGTTTTTTGTCAAGACGGCCAGGTCCTTACGGGAGTCGGCTTCGTCCGCCGTTCGGACGAAACCGAGATAGTGAAACTGCGCCAGGTCTGCGAGGACCGACTGCTCCTGTTGGGACGGCGCGGAGTTTTCCACGTCCGCCATATCAACCTCCGCGGCTGAAGGAAGCGCGAAGATATTTCTCGGCGTCGTGAAGTTCATCTCCCGCTGCGCTTTTGAAGAGGACAGCAGCTCGAGCTGCACCCGAACCGGGTCGGCCGATGCCGTGCGGGTTGCCGTAGCGGTTTTCGACGAGACGTTGACCAACGGCACTCGAACCGGCTCTTCCACCGAGAACCAGTGCCACCAGACGAGACCGACCCAGGCGGTCATGAGCACCGCGAGTACCATCACTTTTTTCCGGCTGCTCGACATGGGCTACCGGCTTCCGGCTTTTAGATACGTGGCAATCTTGATGGTGAACGTCAAGAGACGGTCCTGTCGCTCGGCCGAATACACTAAATCCAGATCCTCGATATAGACCAGTTCCTCTGCAGTCTCGATCTCGTAGAGAAATCGGCGCAGGTCTTCATATCGGCCCGACATCGTGCCTTGGAGCACACCTCGGTTGATCGACGGCACCGACGTGGTTTCAGTCTTATAGGACAGTGCGGGCAAGGTGACTCGATTCTGTTTGGCTTCGTCCGTGATGCCGAGGGCCAAGGGGGCGAAGTCCCGTTCTTCGGGCAACGCCGCCCATACTTGCGCGAGATCTTTCTTGGCTTGTTCGGCCTGCAAGTGCTGTTGGTAGGTCTTTCTCGCCTGCAGCCACTCCGTCTCCAGCGCAGACAATCCTTGCTGCGCCGACTCGACCCCCAGTGATC
The DNA here is from genome assembly GCA_035760745.1 of Nitrospira sp. GTDB lineage: Bacteria > Nitrospirota > Nitrospiria > Nitrospirales > Nitrospiraceae > Nitrospira_C. The sequence goes on from DASTSI010000090.1 coordinate 10,973, forward strand.
TCACCGACCACAGAACCACCAGGAGCACGAGCACCAATCCGCACCAGGGCAGCAACGGCCCGTACGGTTTCTTCAAGTGGTGAATTAGAAGTCCCATAGTATCAAGCTGGTTGCGGCTTATACTTCAACGACATATCGAACTCCACCAACCCGTCGGCGCCTGTATGATGCTGACCGAGCACCGGATCACGAAACACCGGATGGTCCTGGAACTTCAGCGCCAACGTTGTGACATCTTCGACGGTCACCGCCGCGCCGGTGAGGTGAATCACGGCACTGCCCGGGTCCAGCCTGACGCTCTTGATCGAGACGCGTTCAGGAATCGCCGCCTCCAGGCCGGACAGGAATTGGGTCCAGGAAAAATTGCGCTTGGCCAACAACTGATTCGCCAGCGCCACTTCCGCAGGCAGCCGCTGAAGGGCCGGAGGGGACACATCGATGCCTTCTTGCTGCAGTCGCGCGAGAAGCTCGCGGTCCTGCGCCCGGATAAGCTCGAGCCGCGTTTCCATTTCCCGGCGCGAAGAAAATACCTCGACGGCATGGACGATCCCCCAGGCGATGCACCCCAGGAGGATGAGCGAGACCAACGCGAGACCGGACCGGGCAGGCTTCAGATACCGGCGGTGCTGGTTTCCGAGCTCCAAACGGAGGTAACGGCTTTCCGCCCTCGTGAGTCGAAAGCGTCGCCATCCTCGGTCGAACAGCGCTGAGTGTCTCCATAGCTTCATGATTCACACCATCGCGGCCACCACGGGAAGCACCGCCGACGACGTATTGCCCCCGCTCGGCGTCCAACCAAGCGCGCGTACATGTTCCCATGCAAGCCGGTCGACCGTCGCGCTCCATTCATGGGCCAATCTGTCTTCCAGACGTCGGCTCCCTTCCTCCGTCATCAGCACGATCTCTTTGACCGCGACGTCGGGATGGCGCTCCTGGCAGGCCAGGAACGAGGCGGCGATTTCACGCAAGATCTTCTCCTCGTTGGCCCGCTCCCCGATCGTGTCCTGACCATCGGCGCTTAAAAATTTGGTTCGGACAAAGACGGGACGACCGTGGTGAAAGATGACGCAGGTCAGCGCATCATCCAGCACCGTCAGGCACGCGAGATCGCGAGCCAAGCGGCGTCGCCCTCCGGCTGCACGGAGCCATAGGTTGAAGAGTTCGGCCGTCGTGACGGTCACCGCGCGAGGCGAAAGCCCGACGGACTCACACAGCGACTCGTATTGGGCCACGATGCCTTGCTGAACGGCGGCCACGAAGATCACAGACGTCCCGGGCTCGCCATGAGCCGGAGGAAACACCTGCCAGGCCAGCTTCATTCCGGCGAGGGGCAATTGTTGCTCCTGACCGAGCTTCCAACGTATCAACGCCTCGAGCTCCTGCCGTTGGGACGGCACGTGATCCAATGCGAGCACCGTCATCCGGGCGGAGAGGTCGGGAATCAACACCGTGACGCTGCGAGGCAACTCGGGCAAGAGGACATGCGACCCGACTCGGAGAGCCGGGCCCGGGCCGGCGAGGGTTCGAAGTCGTTCTTCGAGCACGACAGGATCGACGACGTTGGGCTCGATCGGAGAGAGCTTCGCCGCACCGGCTGGAAGAGGAGACACCACGCAACGGTACCGGCGACGGCCGCGCCAATTCAGACAACGTTCGCCCCAGGCGAGCGCGTGCGAGCCGAATTTCACGCAGTACCGAGGGCGCGAGTCGCCGAATCCGAGCATGGCTACCCTTCCTCGCTGAACGTCACACGGTTGATCTCGCGGAGGGTCGTCGATCCTTCGATCACCTTGCGTACGGCCGACTGGCGAAGCGTAATCATTCCCCCCGTGACCGCGCGATAGCGGATTTCAGACAAGGGGCGCTCCGCGAGGATCATTTCTTTGATTTCGTCGGTGAGATCAAGGAACTCCGTGATGCACTTTCGGCCGCGATAACCCGTCCCGTGGCATTCATGGCATCCTTGCCCCTCATAGAAAGGCAGATCCTTGTGTTCCTCGTAATCGAGGCCCGACTCGCGCGCCAACGAGGGATCGAGCTGCACGGTCACCCGGCAGGCAGGGCAGATCATCCGCACCAGGCGCTGCGCGAGCACGCAATTCAGCGCCGCGAGGAAATTGTAGGCTTCGATTCCCATGGACGCGAATCGTCCGATGACGTCGAAGACGTTGTTGGCATGGACGGTGGTCAAGACCAGATGGCCGGTCAGCGCCGATTGAATGGCGATTTGCGCCGTCTCGGCATCACGGATTTCGCCGACCATGATCTTGTCCGGGTCATGCCGGAGTATCGAGCGCAGGCCTCGGGCGAACGTCAGCCCCTTTTTCTCGTTGACCGGAATCTGGACCACGCCGGACAGCTGATACTCCACCGGATCCTCGATGGTGATCAGCTTGTCTTCCTTCACGTTCATCTCGGTGATCGCGGCGTAGAGCGTCGTGGTTTTGCCGCTTCCCGTCGGGCCGGTCACCAGGACCATGCCGTACGGACGCGTAATCGCACGGCGGAACCGCTTGAGGTCTTCGTCATTGAACCCCAAACGGTCGAGACGCAAACTCGACACACCAGCCGTGATCGACTCCCGGTCCAAAATCCGGATGACGACCGATTCGCCGAACACGCTGGGCAGGATCGAGACGCGGAAATCGACCGTCTTTCGCTCCAACCGCATCCGGAAGCTCCCGTCCTGCGGGACGCGCCGCTCCGCGATGTCGAGATCGGACATGACTTTGAGCCGCGAGACGAGCGCGGCATGCAATCGGATGTCGAGCGGCTCCATCGCCGGAACGAGAATGCCGTCCACGCGAAACTTCACCAGGGTTGCGCGATCCGCCGCCTCGATGTGAATATCGCTCGAGCGCCGCTGCATCGCGCTCAGCAGGATGGAGTCGAGGAGCTTGACGGCCGGGCTCTGGTCCTCTCCCCCTTGGTCGATCGTCAGAATCTCATCGCCGCGGTCGTCTTCCTTCACCAAGACGGAACGGTACTCAGCCTCCAACTCTCTGAGCGCTTGGCTTGATCCTTCGCTGCGCTCCAGGGCGATGAGGATCGCACTGCGCGGGCTGACGATGAGTTCCAACTCACGTCCCAACATCAGTTCCAACTCATCCAGCGCGAGAATGTTCTGAGGATCGGGAATGGCGATCGTCAACCGGCCATCCTGCTCGGCGATCGGCACGAACGGATGACGCTGCATGAGTTTGACGGACATCGAGCTGTAGAATGCAGGATCGACCCGGAATTGGTTTAGGGGATCGAACGGAAGCCCGAATTGACACGCATAGGCCCGGGCCAACTGCTCCTCGGACAAGAGGCCTTCGCCCACCAAGGTGGCGCCAAGCTGAGCCGACACGCCGCCGAGCTTCGCCAATGTCTGTTCGACCACCTGGCGGGAGACCATCCCCTGCCCGACGAGCACCTCGGCCAATGGAGGCCTCGCACCGGTTACGGTCACCGCTCCTTGTTGTCTGTCCATTGGTTCACCGTCTGCGCGCTACACGGTTCCCGCCATCTGAAACACCGGGAGGTACATCACGATCACGATCCCGCCGACCAGCACGCCCATGATCACCAGCAATACCGGCTCAATCCACGTGGTCAATTGAGTCAGACGAAGGTCGAGGTCCGACTCATAGAATTCCGCGACGTCATGGAGCATTGCCTCCAACGATCCCGTCTCTTCCCCGACCGCGAGCATCTCCATCGCCAATTTCGGGAAGATGCCCGGCCGATCCAGCGCCGTAGCCAGCGTCGTGCCCTCACGAATCTCTTCGACCGCCTCGGCCACGCCGGTCGCGATATGTTTGTTCGAGATCGCACCGCCGGAGATATGCAGTGCGTCCACCAGCGGGATGCCTCCCGCCAAAATCGTCGCAAGGGTGCGGGTCAACTGAATGGTATGGTGCTTGATGAATATGGCGCCCAACACCGGCGCCCGTAACAGCAATCGATCGATGGCGAGGCGACCCCGCGCCGTTCGGTAGTAGCTCCGGAGGGCGAGCAGAGAAAACGCGGTGGCCACGACCGCAGGAAGGACCAATGTTTTTCCTGCCGTCACCAGGTCGATCAGCGCTTGCGTCGCAGCCGGCAAGGTCTTGGCCGATTCGCCGTACACGGAAACGAAGGTCGGCATGACATAGGCGAGGAGAAATCCCACGACTCCGACGCCCACGACGATGAGAAATGCCGGATAGGCCAAGGCCTTGGCAATCTTCTGGCGAAGACCGATCATCAGCTTTAGATAGGTAATGTACCGCTGAAGGACCTCTGCGACGTTTCCGGATTGCTCTCCGGCTTTCATCGTCGCGACGTACAACTCCGAAAAGTACGCGGGGTGTTTTCCCAGGGCTTCCGATGCCGAGGCGCCCCCCCGGATATCTTGGCGCACGGTACGCAATGCCTGCTGAAATCCGGTATGGCGAGCTCGCTCGATCAGAAGGTCCCAGACCCGCAAGACCGGCAGCCCGGCTTTCACGAGCGCCAGCAGTTCCTGGTTGAAGATGAGAAACTCGCCGAGCGGCAGGCCCTTGAGCGACGTGAGCGTCAGCGACGGTGAACTCTTGGCGGCTCCCCGACGTTGAAGCTTGAAGACGAGAAAGCCTTGTCCCTCGAGCTTCGCGCGGACGAATGGTTCGTCCTCGCCCTCCATCTGACCATCGAGGATCGATCCGTCAGCACGAGCCACTCTGTACGAAAAGACGGTCATCGTTCACGCAAAGGGGCACGAAGGAAAGAGACTGCGTCACCGATTCGTCTCAGCGCTTCCCGAGACAGGCGCACCGAGTGCCGGCACCCAGATTGCCTGCCCCACGGCAATTCGGTTGTCGGTCATATGATTCAAAGCCCGCAGTTGGCGGACGTCCACATGGTATCGCTGGGCAATGCTCCACAATGTATCGCCGGGTTTGACCGAAATGGCGCGAACCGGGGTCCCCTGAACTTGACGCTCGGGAAGCATGGCGCCATCCGAAGGCGTTCTTGCGGTTCCAGCGGCAGCTGGGCCCCTTTTCCCCGTCGGCTCAAGCTCTGGAAAAGACGGCAGGGACACGCCGGCTTTCTTCGCTCTGCCTCCCGGCGTCTCGTAAAATGCAGGAGCGGCTGCCGGGCCGCCATCCTGTGTCGATCTCAGCTTGGCAAGGTGCTTCTGTAGCTGTTGGATCTGACTCTGCAATTGGAGACTCGTCTTAGAGAGCCGCTCGCGCTCGGTGCGCGCGGCGAGCAACTCCTCGCGCTGGAGGTCGATGACATGACGTGCTTCCGCGACTCGGCGCTCAGCCTCTCGCACCCGACCTTCAAGTTGCGCCCGCATGACATGTCCGTCGGCCAATTCCTGGCGCCGGGCTTCCAGCTCGCTTCGTAACTCGGCGATGACGCGCTGGGCGTCGCGGACCTGAGTCTTCAGCGTATCGACCGTGAGCTGGAGATCGGCGACTTCTGGCTCGATCATCGGCTCCAATTCCCCGCATGCCGCGAGGGAACCCAGCACGAGCGCGAGGGAGCAGCCGCAGACAGCTCGCCACAGCAGGCCGGTCGAGAGTGATGCATTGATCGCCGAGATCATCGCTACCATTGATTGTAGGGAATGCCGTTCGTGCCGACGGACTCGGAGCCTGAAAAGACGTCGATCACCCCTTCTTCAGCGCTTCCCGTGATTTCTTGCCACGTCGTTTCCGAATTCGTAAAGGGATCCCTCGGCACAGACCGAAGATATCCGGCCGACACCAGCAATTGGAGGGATCCCGGGTATTTTCCCTGATCGGCGCGATGTTGATCCAGAACATCGCGCAACGTGAAAAGATTTTGCCGCAACGCCGCCTCTTTGGCCTTGATCACCGACGCCTGATAAGTCGGGACCGCCATCGTGGCCAGAATGCCGACGATCGACACGACGATCAGCAACTCGATCAACGAGAACCCGTTCGGAATCGTCCGCCCAGGACTACCAGTCGCGATATTTCGTTCCATCGAGGGCGACGTCCTCGCTCTTGGTCATCACGTCGTACACGTCTTCGCCGCACCAGCTGGTTGGATTCGGCACGTCTTTGTAGCAACGCAACAGCCAATCCGCCTTGCCGGTCATCGGGTCGAGCGGAAGATGACGCAGATAGCGCCGGACGGTCGTCCGGCGGATCGTGGCTTCCTCACCGGTCAGCTTGATGCCCAACAGCATGTCGAGCGATTTGGGATATCCGTATAGGCTCGTGACGTCCTTGCACGTGAGCTTGTTCTTCACGCACAGAGGACCAACCAGCGTATCACCGTCCCGGTTCCATTCCAGCTTGAAAGTGTCAATGGCCGCTCGCATGACGCGCAAATGCTGCCGCAACTCGATCTCGTGTGCGCGCTTGGCCGAGACGCGGGTCAAGGGAAAGGCGATGGAGGCGAGAATCATGACGATCGTCAGGGTCACCATCAATTCCAAGAGCGTGACCCCGGATTCCTTCACCGAACCCTCACGATGCCCCTTCCCTCCGGCGCTGTCGCTGCGCTCTCCTCGATCGCGTCCTTGAGCGCCACATCGACGGGAGACACACCGGGAGACTTTGCGATGAACGTGGCCGTGATCAGGCGCGCCCCTCCAGACGCTCGCGGCGCGGAAGGGGAGACCTTGAACGCCACGTTGCCCTCCGCGGCCGATGAGGAGCGAGTGCCGTCGGCGTCTGTCTGCTGGCGAACCACGTCGCCATGGATCAACGTCTTAAACTGCAGCACCTTGGGATCGAAGCGCAGTTGGAACCAACCGCCGGCCGAAGGCCGCAGCCGCTCGTCCTTAATCGTCAACTTCACTTCCTTCCCCAACGCCACGATGGAATTGTCGGGACTGATCGAGACAATGTGTCCGACCGTCGCCATCCGGGCCAGAGAAGCGGCCACCGCTTTAACCGGCCCGTTCGTGTTCGCGGTGCCGACGTGGTCCTGAATCGGTCCGTTCGCGGCGACGGTTTTGATTCCGACGGCGGGCTTCGTCACCGGAGTGAACAACGGACTCGTGGCATACATTGAATCGGTTCCGGACCAGAATGCCTGCTTGCTAAATGCCGGGGGCGTCATCGATTGCACGATATGGGGGGTCAAAGTCAAAATGACTTCGGTTGTCACCTTTTGCGTTTGAAACGAGCTGAGAAGATTTCCGATGACGGGAAGATCGCCGATCCAGGGAATCGTCGTCTTGACCTTTTGATCGGATTCCTGCATGAGCCCACCCAGGATGACGGTCTCGCCATCCCTCATGCTCAACATCGTTTCCGCCGACCGGTTTCCAAACTTAAACTGAGTAATGGGCGGATTGGCCTGCAACGTCACCTGCTGGCCGAGGCTCACGACCTCGATCTTCATTTTAAGCGACAACTCGTTATTCAGATGGATCGAAGGTTCCACGGTGAGCTTGACGCCCGTGTCACGAAATTCAATCGAGGTCACGGTCGACGTGGTCGGGACGGCTCCCGTCGCGGCTTGACCCGGCAAAACGTTCGTCGTGGAGAGGAGAATCGGCTGCTTATCGCCGACGTTGATTTCGGCCTTCTTATTGTTGACCACCCGTATCTTCGGGGAAGCGAGCGTTTTCGCTTCGGTGACCTGTTTGAAGAAATCCAACTGCAAATTCGTCGGGAGCTTCAGGAGATAGTTGCTCTTGCCCAGACTCGTAAGTTGCTGAAGCGTAAACTGCTGGGCGACGTCGCCCGCGATGACCCCGGCGAACCCGGGCGGTACCATCGCCGCCGCAACCTGCTTGGGGTACGAGAGGCCGTATGTCTCGTTGGTCGTTCGGTCGACTTCCAACACCTCCACGTCGAACAAGACTTCGGAATCCAGGCGGTCGTTGGCCAGGATGATCTTTTCCGCCATCTCGATTTTTTCCGGCTGGTCTCGGATCACCACGGTGTTGAGTTGCTCGTTGGCATGCATGCGTTTGGAATCCAGCATGCTCTTGAGCAACACCACCATGTCCTTTGCTTTGGCATTGGAGAGATAAAACGTCCGGACGATCAGGTCCTGATACTGTTCCTGCTTTTGCTTGGTATTCGGGCTGATGATCATCACCCCGGGAGCCACCACACGCGAAAACAAGCTGTTGCTGTTCAGGATTAGGTTGAGCGCATCGTCGAAGGGCGTGTCCTGAATCGCAATGGTGACGGGGTCGTTTCGCACGTCCTTGTCGAAGATCATGTTCATGCCGGCCGCTTTGCCGATGCCCTCCAACACTTCTTTGAGGCCGGCGTTGCGAAAACGTAGGGTGATCGGTTGCTTTCTCTTGTCTTCCCGCGCCACCGCCTGCTGCTCTTCCGTCAGCTTCGCGATGCTCTCCAGCGGCTCGGAATAGGACGGGTCCAGTTCCGCGGCCTTCGAAAAACCTTCCATGGCTTCGTCCACGCGTCCCATCTGCGCGAGGCGGTCGGCCTCCCGGAACTGTTGCCTGGCTTCCTTGAGCCTGATCGCCTCCGCGAGACCGGCTTGGCGTTCGGTATTTCCTGGATCAATGGACAGCGCCCGCTTGAATTGTTCGATGGCAAGATCCAGCTGCTGCTCCTTGAGGTAGGCGCGACCACGTTCCTCGTAGTGGGCGGCAGCGCGTTCGCGGGCCATCGCATACTTGCCCTGTAAACTCACATTGAAAGGATCGTCTTTCAGAGCCAGGCGGTACGAAAGGATCGCCTCTTCCCACTGTCCCGCGGCCAGTTGCTGATCCCCGCGCTTCGCGTCGGAGGACATGAAGTAGGCACAGCCGGTGAGGAAGATCACTGTAGAGAGAACGGATCGAGAGGCGAGTTGGCGCAGCCGGGGCGTGAAAAAGTCGCAAAAATTGATCATAACTGACGAGAGCACCGAGGAAAAAACCGGGACATCGAGCCGACGAATTGGAATTTCAATGCCAGCGGCAGTCTACACCAAGTCCCATACGTTGTGGAAGAAAAGTTTCGATATGCCCATATATGGGGTGCCTAGTATAGCGTTTGTTTGCTTTTTGAACCAGGCCCGGCTGAGGTTGAACACTCGAATGCGAGCGGAACACACGAAATGACGGGCACTATAAACGCCAATACTTAACGGTCTTCGGAAGCTTTGATTGGTCCAACAGGCACTTGACGTCGATGAGAACGCCATGGTGCTCTTGGCGTAGCGGTTTCAGCAAGCAGCTCAGTTCCATCTCCGCATACGCCTTGTGTCCAACGGCCAGAATGATTCCGTCTACGTCACGAATCTCGTTCCACTCTTGGAGGTGGATGCCATACTCTTGGACGGCTTCCTCCGGCTCTGCCATGGGGTCATGAACGACGACCTGCACCCCGTATTCCTTCAGTTCTTGGATGATGTCAGGCACCTTGCTGTTCCGCAGATCCGGGACATTTTCTTTGAAGGTCAAGCCCAGGACCGCAACTTTCAGGTTGTTGACGGGACGATTCAATTCAGTCAGCCGCTTCATCGTCTGCTCGGCCACAAATTTCCCCATACCATTGTTGATGCGGCGGCCGGCGAGAATGACCTGCGGATGGTACCCGACCGATTCCGCCTTGCTCGTCAAATAATACGGATCGACGCCGATGCAATGACCGCCGACGAGGCCGGGGGAAAATTTCAAAAAGTTCCATTTCGTCCCGGCCGCTTCCAGCACGGATTTCGTGTCGATGCCGAGACGATGGAAGATGAGTGCCAGCTCATTCATCAGCGCGATGTTGAGATCCCGCTGGGTATTCTCGATCACCTTGGCCGCCTCGGCCACCTTAATGCTCGAAGCGCGATGAATGCCGGCTTTGACCACGAGTTCATACGTGTTTGCGACGATTTCGAGCGTCTCCTCATCTTGAGCTGAAACGACTTTGATAATTTTCTCGAGCGTATGATCCTTATCGCCGGGATTAATGCGCTCGGGCGAATAGCCCAATTTGAAATCCCTGCCGCACTTCAACCCCGACGTCTTTTCCAGGATCGGCTGACACACCTCTTCAGTTGCACCGGGATAGACCGTGGATTCGTAGACGACGATTGTGCCGGGGGAAAGATTTGCGCCGATTAATTCAGAAGATTTCCGAAGAGCCGTCAAATCAGGCTGAAGCGCCTCATTAATGGGCGTCGGTACCGCCACGATGATGAAATCGTCGGCTTTCAGATCCGTCGGTTCGGACGTGTAGTACACCTGGGACTGCTTCAAATCACTTTCCGATACTTCCCCTGTGCGGTCATGCCCGTTTCTGAGCTCATCGATCTTCGTTTTGTTGATGTCGAATCCCGTGACGGGGCCCAGCTTGCCGAAGGCCACCGCGATCGGAAGACCTACATAGCCCAACCCCACGACTGCCACTTTACGGCCGTTCGTCCCCACCCGACTCATAGCCCCTCCTCAAATTGATTTCGACAGAATGTCAGAACTTGCGAATTGCGTCAATCAACGGGACAAATCGACCCCGCCGCCTTAGATCCCGCAGGCTGGCTGATTTGACGATGAAGCAAGCCCTCAATTGTCTGCTCCATACTGTCCGCCCAGACCTGGTATCCCAACCGATTGAGATGGATCGTATCCGGCATCAAGTCTTTTCGTAGGTACCCTTGATCATCCGTAAATTTGTCACCGAGATCCAAATAAAAAATGTGCTCTCCGTCGGCATAGCGAGCAATGAGCCGATTGACCGAGCGAATGCTGAGACGGATTGGATCAGAGGGAGAAGCCGATCGAGGAAACACGGCGAGCAGCAGGATAGTGGTACAGGGCAGTTTCATGCGGAGCGCGTGAACAACGGACCGGATTCCCCTTGCAGTGTCCTCGACGGACCGTCCCGAGGCAAGATCATTCGTCCCAATCAAGACCACCGCCAATCGAGGCGCGACACCCTCGACTTCCCCATGCTCTAGACGCCACACGACGTGTTCAGTTCGATCACCGTTAAACCCAAGATTCGCGGCACGCCTGGAGGCATAGAACGTCTGCCAGATGGGTTGGCCCTCATCTTCCCAACCTTGGGTGATCGAATCGCCAATCATGAAGAGGGAAACGCCCGTATCTCGAATGTTCTCTCGAATTCGTTCATGACGCTCATACCACCATGCGCCGTCGGTCCTATATATAGGTGGAGAAGGCAGAGCCTGTTCCTCTTCAGACCGATGAGAAGCTAATGCAGCCATACCAAGGAGAACGGCGCTCCATAACAAGACAGTTGCCCAACACCGCGACGATCGGTTCATGTTTTGACGCAGCCAGACAACCCAATCCAACGATTCCGGCGATGAGTACAAATGCTAGCAATCGCCGTGTTTGGTGCCGCGTTCACTGTGCACAGCATTCGTCTTGATCGCAAGTGCTTCGAACGTTAACTGGCCCCTTAAGTGATTGATAGTTCGTCCCAACAGCATTAATTCCAGCCGTTCTACTCGATCCCATGAGGGCATTGCTTTTGCTCTAGCTGCTTCCGCCGCTGACAAAAAGCGTGTTTGGTTCGACTCGGGAAACTGACTTCAGCTTCCAATATGGCGCAATGGCAGAGGGTTGCTGTACCACGGAGGACCTCACCCATGCGGAAAGCACTGACGATCATGCTGATCACCGTGATGTCGGCAACCGCAGCGGTGTTCGATGTTTCGGCTCAAGACTCACCCATCAAGCAAAGAGACATAAAAGACGTTTCACTGAAGGGACATAAGTCACATCGATTAATCAAGAAAACACCGACATCCGGAGCCACCAAACAAACGACAACCGCGACGTCCTCCTTGCCGACGACCACGCAAACTCCAAGCTCCGATAAGCTTCTGCCGGCTGCGCCATCGACGGTGACGTCTCAGCAATCAGGGACGACGGCACCATCGGCAATCACGACGACCAGCGCGGGGCTCCGTACGACGTCTACGCAAGTCATCACCAGTGGAGTTATCACCGCTGCTCCTCCAGTCTCGTCTGCAATGGCATCAACCGGGACGGCGACTGCGAATGTTTCTGCCCCGTCCACCACACTCGCTGCCCCCGGTTCGAAGGCCCCAGCGCCGCGAGGCCGAAGCGCGATTCAAATCATGCAGGATCTTCCACAACTCACTCAGCTTCTTTCCCCTCAATCCACTACCAGTTCTTCAACGCCTTCCGCTCCGGTGCCTTCCGCTCCGGTGCCCACCTCTCCGGTGCCTTCGGTGCCTCCGGCAATCGGTGTAAGTCCGGCCAGTTTCTCCTTCTCGGCAGTGCAAGGAGGAACCGATCCACCCGCGCAATCTCTCAGCATCAATAACACCGGAGGCGGAACGCTCACGTGGTCAGTCAGCGACAATGCCGCCTGGCTCACGCCTTCGCCTGCTTCAGGATCAGGACCCGGCGTGGTGACCTTGACCGCCTCTTCCGCCGGCCTCGCAGCGGGGAGTTATAACGCCATCGTTACCGTAACCGCGTCAGGAGCTTCCCCCGTTTCGGTTCCAGTGAGTCTTACGGTCACGGCCGCTCCCGTGCCACCAGCGATTGGATTCAGTCCGGCAAGTCTCTCATTCACGGCCCAGCAAGGGACGGGCAATCCGGCCTCACAGAGCGTGAGCATCACCAATAAGGGGGGCGGAACGCTGTCCTGGTCGGCCAGCGACAACGCCGCCTGGCTCACCGTCTCGCCGGCCTCCGGAAATGGAAATGGATCGCTGTCGATCTCGGTGAGCACGGGTTCCCTGACTGCCGGCAATTACAGCGGCGCCGTGACGGTGACCGCCACGGGAGCGAGTCCGGTCACCATTCCGGTCTCCTTCTCGATCACGCCGGCCCCTGTGCCTCCGTCGATTGGCGCAAGCCCGATCGCCTTGTCCTTCACGGCTCAACAAGGGACGGGCAATCCGGCCTCACAGAGCGTGAGCATCACCAATAAGGGGGACGGAACGTTGTCCTGGTCGGCCAGCGACAACGCCGCCTGGCTCTCCGTCTCACCGGCCTCCGGCACCGGCAACGGATCGCTGTCGATCTCGGTGAGCACGGGTTCCCTGACCGCCGGCAGTTACAGCGGCGCCGTGACGGTGACCGCCACGGGAGCGACTCCGGTCACCATTCCGGTCTCCTTCACGATCACGCCGGCGCCTGTGCCTCCGTCGATCGGCGCAAGCCCGACCGCCTTGTCGTTCACGGCTCAACAAGGTGGAGGGAATCCCACTGCCCAAATGCTCAATATCAGTAATACCGGAGGCGGAACGCTGTCCTGGTCGGCCAGCGACAACGCCGCCTGGCTCACCGTCTCGCCCGCGTCCGGCACCGGAAACGGCGCCGCATCAGTCGCGGTAGCGACCGGTTCACTGACGGCCGGTAGCTATAGCGCCGCGGTGACGATTGCGGCTTCCGGCGCCAGTCCCGTCACCGTTCCGGTGTCGTTCACGGTGACCCCGGCTCCCGTGCCTCCCGCCATCGGCGCGAGCCCCACGACATTTTCCTTTACGGCACAACAGGGAGGGAGCAATCCGGCGCCTCAAACACTGAATATCAGCAACACCGGAGGCGGAACGCTGTCCTGGTCGGCGAGCGACAATGCCGCTTGGCTCACCGTCTCCCCTGGTTCCGGGACCTCCAATGGCGGCATCACCGTGAGCCCCGCAACAGGCTCTCTGACGGCGGGAACGTACAATGCCGCGATCACAGTCTCCGCGACTGGTGCGGCTCCTGTGACGGTCCCTGTCACGTTTACCGTCACGGCCCCGCCGACGATAAATCTCAACCCCACGGCACTCAGCTTTTCGGCCACGCAGGGAGGGGCAAATCCGGCGAATCAAAATGTGTCGATCAGCAGCAGCGTTGGAACGATCAATTGGACCGTAAGCGACAATGCCTCGTGGTTGTCCGTCACACCAGGGTCAGGCTCCAACAGCGGCACCGTAACAGCCAGCGTCAACACAGCCGGCTTAGCGGCCGGCACCTACAACGGGACAATCACCGTGGCAGCGGCGGGTGCGGCGTCAAAGACTGTCGCGGTCACTCTCACCGTCAATCCGCAGGCCACCTCGTCTGCGACATTGACCTGGAACCCCGTCACGACCGATGCCAACGGGAATCCCGAACAGATTGCAGGATACAAGGTGTACAGAGCTACCGCATCCGGTGCGTATGGCGCGCCGATCGCGACGTTACAAAGTAATGTGACGAGTTATATCGCGACGGGATTGCAGGTGGGAACGACCTATTTCTTCGTCGTCACGGCGTACGACCAGGCGGGAAATGAGAGTCAGCACTCGAATGAAGTGAGCAAGAGTATCTTCTAGGTAAATCGGGAGACATTGGACGGTGGGACGATGGCCGAAGCTTCTCGCCCGACGTCAAAATCCTGTTGCATTGATCGAAATTCACGCCGCTTGCGTTGCTCGTTTTAAACCTACTCCAACGGCTGACGCATTCCTTCAAGAACTAGGCTGCCGCCGAAACGACCGCGATGCTTGGGGTACGGTTTCCTAGGGTTCCATACGCCACGAAGATTGCAATCCAAGCAGACGAGGACTTTCGGCTTCTTGCCCCACAACAAGCACTGCCGACTGGCACGCGGTCTCTTTCGTCGGTCGCCACACCAAGCAGCGGCTTGCCGTGCGTCGCGCATGAGACTACTCAATGAGGACCAGCTTCAAAAGGTGCCACTATGCTGGTGTTTGGAACAGAATTCAGCCGTACAATAAGCTCCTAGGAAGAAATCGCTTCACACCTTGGGATTGCGTCATCGCAGAACGTAAGCGCTTGATACTATGAAAGAATTGTCGATATGGCGGATGAGCCGTGTAGGAGAAATTAGGGCATCCCTTTTGCTTAGGCTCAGGGTCTGGGATAAATGAAACAGCCAGATAGACATACCAAGTCCATGGATGAGGATAACAATCGTGATGCCACAAGACATCTCCAGAAATTACAGACGGGAACGGCGTATTCAGCGTCTTGCCCCAAGCTAGGCACCGCAAAGTATGGCGGGTGGAGGGTTTTTTTCAAAGAGTATTTTGCAGTGAGGATGATAGCATTAGCATCAAGAAAGGAAATGAGAACATGAAGGGATTGGACAAAA
>DASTSI010000091.1:0-2778 GCA_035760745.1 Nitrospira sp.
GCGACGGGCATGACGGCCCAACAGATCAACGTGGACACGATCGCCAACAACCTGGCGAACGTGAACACCAACTCGTTCAAGCGCAGCCGGGCCGAATTTGCCGACCTCCTCTATCAAATTCAGCGCCTTCCGGGAACCAACGCCTCCAACATCGGGGTGTTTCCCGTCGGCATTCAGGTGGGCGCCGGTGTGCGGCCCACCACCGTCTCGAAGGAATGGCTCCAGGGCAACATGCGGCAGACGAACAATGACCTCGATCTGGCCATCGACGGCGTCGGATTCTTTCAAGTGTCGAGGCCGGACGGCACGATCATGTACACGAGAAACGGCGCCTTCAAACGGGACAACGTCGGAAATCTGGTGACCGGCGACGGAGATCTCCTGAATCCGGTGATCACGATTCCGTCCGGCGCGTTAAAAGTCGATATCGGTCAGGACGGCACCGTTTCCGTGCTCTTGCCCGGCGTGACGCAGGCCTCGCAAGTCGGCCAGATCCAGTTGACCCGGTTCGATAATCCGGCCGGACTCGTCGCGATGGGCAACAACCTGTTCATCGACAGCTTCTCGTCCGGTCCTCCGACGCAGGGGACCGGCGGGTTCTCGACGGGGTTCGGCACGATTCAACAGGGATTTCTGGAGAGCTCGAATGTCGATCTCGCATCCGAAATGGTCAGCATGATCATCGCTCAGCGCAGCTACGAGATCAATTCGAAGACGATTCAAGCGTCGGATGAAATGATGTCGATTGCGAACAACCTGCGTCGATAGGCGGTCAGCCGGCCGAAGAGAGGAGAGTCCTCGTGTCATCTTACACATTACGAACCGCAGCGATGGTGCTGTGCATGTTGGGGCTCGGGCCATGGGCGGCACGCGCCGAGCCGGGCGCGTCCGCCGGCGCTGCAGTCAGAACGGTCGGGCTCCCGCAGCCGGGGCGTCATTCGATCATGCCGGAGCAACTCCGCCGGGCCGTTCAGCGGTATCTCGAACGGGAGCTCGAGGGAAAGGTGCGCGAAGTCCAGGTCACGTTGATCGAGCCGCAAGAGCCGATCGCGACGCCCTCCCCACGGGTGAATCTCGAGGTCATCCCCGGCGTCCAGGAAGAGGGGCTGGGGCGCAGGTTGTTTCGGGTGCGCCTCTCCCATCGCGGCAGAGAGTTGGAGACCGTTGAGGTCCTGTCCGACGTCGCCGGCTATGCGGACGTCGTCGTCCCTTCCCGGCTGATCCTGACGGACGAAATCATCAATGCCGAAGACCTGACGCTCTCACGCGTGAAGCTGATCGACCTCAAGCAGCCGTTCATGACGAACCCGAACGATGCGATCGGCAAGAGCGCCGCGCGACCGCTCCAGTCCCAGGTTCCCATCCGGCTTGCGTCCCTCAAGAAGCCGTACGCCGTTCGGAAAGGCGACCGCGTCACGATCGAGGCGAGGAGCGGAGGCCTCTTCATCCAGGCGACCGGCGTTACGAAATCGGGGGGTGAATTGGGGCAATCGGTCACCGTCGTCAATTCCGACTCCGGCAAAGAGCTGCGGGCGAAAGTCGTCGCCCCGGGAGTGGTGCACGTTGAGTTTTAGCACCAGGTTGACACAATCCTGCTGCGCCTGCGTGATGATCGTCCTCGCCCTCGCCGGCTGTTCTTCCGGCCCGATGGTCAGTACGAAACTCACCGTTCCGCCGTTACCCCCGCCCAAGACCGTCGGGTCCTTGTGGCAGGAGGAGAACGGCCGGGCGTATCTCTACGAAGACCTGCGCGCCATGCGGCCCGGCGACATCCTGACGATCAAGATCGTCGAAAAGCATAGCGGCTCGAAATCCGCCGACACGTCGGCGCAGCGCCAATCGACGGTCGACAACAGCCTGACCGGGTCGGGAATCGGCTACCTCGGCATTCCGGGTATTCGCTTGGGCGGTGAAACGACGAGGGGCTTGGGCGTCAATGCGAGCGCCGAGAGCAAATTCGGCGGCAAGGGAGCCACGAATCGAGCCGACACGCTGACCGGGACGATTTCCGCGATCGTGACCGAAGTCCTGCCCAACGGCGACCTGCGGATCGAAGGCAGGCGAGAAGTGACCGTGAACAGCGAAAAGCAGATCATGACGCTGAGCGGCGTCGTGCGCCGGGTTGACGTCGATACGAAAAATACCGTGCTTTCGTCGGCGATTGCCGACGCGAAAATCGAATACTCCGGTCTCGGCGTCGTGGATGACGTCCAGCGGCCCGGCTGGTTCGTGAGGATCTTGGACTGGATCTACCCCTTCTAACCGCATGGTGGAATCCAGGCCTTAGGCGTCGGAGGAATGGCATGCGCACGATCGAAATGATGGTGATGAGCGGGGTCCTCAGAGCAGGGAATCTTAGGCCGCCTCGACGGGCCTATTTCGTCCCCTTGCGGGATCGAGGCCGCGAGGAATGCTGCTTCGGGCCGTCGATCGAGAGCATGAGCCGCCGGACGATGAAGGCGCTGGTCGGTCGGCAAGCCTTCCATCCTGATCCCAAACCTCTTGCAGCGGCAGTTCACGGTGACGCGGCGAAACAAGGCGTGGGTCACGGATATCACCTACATTCGGACCTGGCAGGGCTGGCTCTACCTGGCCGTCGTCATGGATCTCTTCTCGCGCAAGATCGTCGGCTGGTCGGCGGGGCCTACCATTCACCGCGACCTCGTGCTCGACGCAGTACTGATGGCGGTGCGCCGGCGCCGCCCCCGCGGTACGATGATTCATTCGGATCAAGGTACGCAGTACGGGAGTGACGCGTGGCGCCGCTTCTGCCGCTCC
>DASTSI010000092.1:0-24653 GCA_035760745.1 Nitrospira sp.
CGGCCGCTATGCGGCTCTGGCGGCGCTGGCCGTCGTGCTCCTTCAGGATGTCTTCTGGGTCAGCACGAAGATCGAAGTCTATGCCCTCCATCTCCTCCTCGTGCTCGCGGCCTATTGGATCATGTACGACGACACGCTGGATGTTGGACCGTCCGCGAGAGTGCTTCTCCTCGGCATCTTCACGGGATTGGGGGCCGCGACGCATCAAATCACGTTCATCGTGCTCTTTCCGCTTTACCTGCTGATGCTGCGGGAGCTCGGATGGACCATCCTGTTGGCGGTCCCCGGCTTCGGGCTCGGGATCTTTTCCTGCTATCCCGCGATCGTGAACACGATCGCATCCGGGGACGATGTGTTCCGGCTCCTTCGTGTGTTCCTGACGGGATCGGACGGCATGTCCGCTTCCGGCTGGGAAGGGTCGCTGTTCCGGTTCGACAGAATGGCGAGAGACAAGAATTCCGTCATCCTGGTCCTCGTCTCCCTGGTCGGGATCGGACTGTTGGGCCTCCTCGGCCGGCCCCGAGGCACGAAGGTGCGGGTCTTATGGTGGGCCGCGACGCTCGATCTGCTCTTCTCGGTGAGTTTCGGAATCAATGACCGCTTCACCTTCTTTTTGCCCGGCGCCGCCTTCTATGCGATCCTCGGCCTGACTGTCGTGCACCGGCGCTACGCCGAGGCGGCCATCGCCCGCTATGCGATGCTGGGGCTCATTCTGGCGCATCCGCTGCTCATGGTCGGGGCCTATGAATTGGCGGACGCCGGGGTCATCAAGATGCCCAAGCACAGGGCCGCCCTGCCGTACCGGGACGACATCAAGTACTATCTGTCGCCCTACCTTCCCGACAAGTCCGCCGAACGGTTTGTGATGGAGTATGAGCGATACGTGCCGGAAGGATCGGTCGTTCTGTCCGATTTCACGCCATGGGCCGCGTTGCGGGCGGCGCAGGTCACCGGCCGCTTCGGGTCGAGAGTTCTACAGCAATGCGACCAGACCGACGAGGCTTGGCCGAGGACGATGTATCTGGTCCGGAGGGAGTACTGCGAACAATACCTCGCCGGTTACAGCATTGAAGCGGCTCCGCTCGGCTGGGTTGCCTCGAAAGACGGGTGACGGGCCGACGGTTCAATACCCCGTGCCGATTCCGAGGCCGCCGAAGCTGCCGCTCCGTCCTCCGCCGAATCCGAAGCCCATTCCCCCGAACAGCCCGACGACAGGTCCTCGGCCCCGGCGCTGAGAGGCGTTGGCGTCCCAGACATACAGATGCTTGATGTCCACCGTGGGGTACCGGTAGTCCGAGTCGTCCAGACGTCCCAACGTCTCGCCGGTCACCTCTGCCACCAGCGTCACCTTCGAGCCGGGCTGATAGGAAGCCGGGTCACGCGCTCCCCGATCGAACGCCAGGAAGCGGCCCTGCGACTCCGTGCGACGCCAGGTCGGAGGGTCCTCGTCATCGGCAATCGGAAGCTGAAGGATCTCCAATTGGGTGCCGTCCTTCAGCCGTTTGGCCGAAAGGATTTCCCCCGCGAGGACGAGCGTTCTGCCCTTGTACGACGAGGGAGATTGGAGCAGCTCGGGGAAGGAAACGGAGTTGTCGATCTCCGGCTTCATCTCGCGGGGCACGACAGCCGGACCGGAGGAGCAGGCGGCCACCGCAACGAGCAGGGCTGCGCCCGCCACCGAGCCGGACCAGAGGCGGAGGAGCAAGCACTTCGTGAGTCGCGGTCGTACGTGCATCATGACGGGCTGCTCCTCATTCCAGCGAGAAGTGATAGGAGACGCCAAAGACGACGTGCTGTGCCTTGTAGTCCCCGCTGAATCCGCCGACGGAGCCGAACGCGTCGTGGAAGGTCAGCGTGCCCCGGGTGTATTTGTATTCCGCAAAGACGGCGATGTACGGCGTGACGAAGGCGCGGAGGCCGGCGAGCAAATTCACGCCGAATCCCACATCGGAATCGCTTTGGGTCGTGGCGCTCGCGCCGAGATGCGAGACCAGGGCGGCCCCTCCGATGCCGACGTACGGTTGATAGGTCGGGCCGGGGTAGCGAAGCAGCACATTGACGCCGACGTTCGTCACCCGCAGGTGAATCCCGGGGATGTCGTCGAGATTCTTGATGTTCGGTTGACTGTTAAAGACGTCCAGCTCCAATCCGATAGGCCCGTTGCCGGGGAAATTCCCCACCTTGCCGCCATAGACCACCGCATTCTTCAGATCGAAATCCGGCGCCCGGAGCGTCGTCAGGCTCCCGGTGCCGCTCACACTCGTCAGGCGGTCGGCAAAGTTGACGCCGGCCTGTCCGGCCACGTACCACTCCGCCGAGGCCGGGCCTCCGGACAGCAGGGCGGCCAGACCGGTCAGCGCGAGGGCACACCAGCTCCCGTTTGTCATGTTGTGGGCTGCTGCAAATCAAACGCCACCTGTCTCACACGCTCGATGCGCGAACTGATTGACGAGGCGGACGACCCCCCCGTGCACCGCCGTCTTCGAGGACAGGTTGTGTGGTTCTCAAGACATCTTGTGCCTTCGGCCCGCTGCTCATCCCCGTCCCGGCTCCGCCGGCGATGACACTCGACGGCGCCAATGGGCGTCGATATGCCAAGGGCTCTCCAGAGTGGCGGGCAGAGGTTCGATTGGAATAGTACGGGACAAGGGCCCTCGAACGGGCCTGGGAAAGTCACGAGGCCTGTACGACGATGGAATCCCGCCTGTCTGCGGATCGGGGCCGGAATCTCATCCTCGCGGCATTGCCGGTGGAGGAAATGCGCCTCTTCCGGGAGTCCGGACAACCAATCCAGGTCCATGTCGGGAACGTCATCCAGGAGGCGGGCGCAGCGGTCACCTCGATCTATTTTCCCCGTCAGCGCGATGATCTCGCTGCTCGCCGTGACGGAAGAAGGGCTGTCGGTCGAAGTCGGTTTGGTCGGGCGCGAAGGGATGGCCGGTCTGCCCCGCTTCTTCGGCAGCACGACGCTCCCTTTCCACTGTGTGGTGCAACGGGGAGGCGAAGTTTGTCAGATGCCGGCCGAAGCGCTTCGCCGTCACGATCTCCCGACCTAGCAGGCCGTGCTGCTTCACTATTCCAGCTATCGCCTGGTCGAGCTGTCGCAGTCCGCCCTGTGCAACAAATTCGACTGGGACGCGCCGCACAAACGGTCCCGAATGCTACGGCATCATCGCGGGGGAGATCCGGGAGCTCGCGGCCGGTTTCCCGCCGTCGGTCGCGTGAACGCGGCCGCCGTGCCGCTGCCGGGACCGGCGTCCGTTACGACGCTCGTCGGAGCGGCTGCTGCTCCTGTGACGAGTCCCGCTTGGCGAGCTGGTAGCACCAGGGAATGAGCGCGGCCGACACGGCGGCGGCCGCTCCGTCGACCGCGCCGATCGAGAGGAGGCTGACGCGGGGACCGAAGGCGTCGGCCAGCCAACCGAAGACCGTCATGCCGAGCATGGAAAAGGCCATCGTGCCGGTGTTGAACAGCCCGAAGACGCGGGCGAGCAATTCTTTCGGCGTCCGTTCCTGAAGCGAGGCGGAGACCAGTGGAGTGACCAGGCCCGAGCTTCCGCCGACCGCCACGGTCAGCGCGGCCGCCAGCATGAGGGACCGGCCTGCGAGCAACGCCAGCACGGCCGCTCCTGCGACGCCCGCCGCGACGGCGAGCAGCCAGACCCGCGTGCAAAATGTCTGCTGCTTCTGCCAGAAGAGCCAGCCGGTAGTCGCCAAGATCCCGACGCTCAACGAGGACCACAGCCATCCGAGCTGCACCGCACCGACGTGCAGCAGCCGATCGCCGATCACCGGCAGCAGGTACACGAAGCCCGTCGCGCCCAGCGAGAAGATCGAGGCCACGATCATGAGCAGGAACAACAGCCGCTGCTGGACAAAGACGAAGCGCACGCCTTCCCGCAGGTCTCTGAGCGCCTGAGTCCAGGCATCACCCTTCGCGGGGACCGCACGCAAGGGGGGCAGGCGGAGGGGGAGCTTGCAGAGCGCGGAGATGAGGAACCCGCCCGCGTTCACGTACAACGCGTTCTGGGCGCCGACCGAGGCGATGAGGATTCCGCTCAGCGCCGGTCCAAACAATTGCCCCAGCGTCATCGCGCTCTGCATGATCGCGTTGATGCGGGTGAGCTGATCTTTCTTCACGATCAACGGCAGCGTCGCATTCAACGCCGGCCCGAACGCCATCGAAAACATCGCGGTGACGAAGACCAGCACGTAGAGCCACGCCAGCGTCAGGAGTCCGGCGGCATAGAGGAGCGGGATCAAGACGAGCAGGCCGGTCCGGACGACGTCGATCACGATCATGGCTTTCCGCTTGGACATCCGGTCCAAGTACGCGCCCGCGAGCGGGCCGAAGACCAACGGCGGAATGGTTTGCAGCACGCCGATGATCGTCATCTTGAGCGCCGAATCCGTCATCTGATAGACGAACCAGAGCAGCGCGACCTTGCTCACGCCGTCTCCGATCTGAGAGGTGAGCTGGCCCGCGTACAACCAGCGGACGTTGCGGTCGCGCAACAGGGACCGCCAGCCTGCCGTCGTGTCCCGTATGGTCGTCAGTTTCGACATCGTATGGCCGCCCGACGTCTCCCGGACCTCATCCATATTTGAGCTTGAGCGCGAGAGTCAGACCGGCGAGCACGAGCGTGACGCCGTTGGCCGCGATAATGGGAAGCGAGCCGATCAACAGCCCGTACACCAGCCAGCAGAGGACTCCGGCCGTGAACGAGAGCAGCATCGGCAGCGACAGATCCTTCGCCGACTTGGTGCGCCACGTCCGGAGCACTTGCGGGAGAAAGGCGATCGTCGTCAGCGTGCCGGCGACCAACCCGAGTATCGTCACGAGGTCCATGCCCGGCCTCACGCCCCGCCTTTGTGGATCACGACCTCGAGCCCGCCGCTCATGCTCGCGATGTCGGCTTCGACATCCGTCCCGTTCCGGCGAAAGGCCAGATCGACGGACGCCTCGCCGACGCGCAGCTTCGTGACTGCGAGCCGGTCCAGTCCGCCCGGCAGCATCGGGCGCACGATCTTGAGCCGCTTGGCGAAGCCGTCGGGCTCAAGCCCAAGCAGCGTCATCAACAGATAGGGCAGCGCGCCGGCAGCCCAGGCCTGCGGATGACACGCGACGGGGTAGTTCACCGGGATCTCGTAGGCCTCCCGGCTGTAGCCGCAGAAGAGTTCCGGGAGTTGATGCGCGTGGAAATGGAACGCGGCGTCGAAGAGACCGTGGAAAATCCGCAGCGCCTCCTGATCGCGCCCATAGCGACGGAAGCCGGCCGCGATCATGGAATTGTCGTGCGGCCAGACGGTCCCCAGGTGGTAGCCGATCGGGTTGAACGCGCGTGCCTTGGCCGACAGCGTGCGGACCCCCCAGCCGGAGAACATATCGTCAGCCATCATACGGTCGATGGTCTGCTGCGCCTTGTCGTCCTCCGCGATGCCGCTCCAGAGCACCTGTCCGGCATTGGACGTAACCACCGCCGCGGGACGGCCGTCCTTTTGCAACGCCAAGGCGAAGCATGACTGGTCCTTCATCCAAAAATCCCGGTTGAACCGGTCGCGAAGGCCGGCCGCTTGCCGACGCAGCCGGTCGGCGCGCTCCGGTTCTCCGGCGCGCTCGAACAGATCCGCCATCTCGCGCCTGGCGGCGTAGACGTATCCCTGCACTTCCGAGAGCGCGATCGGCGATTCGGCCAGCGAGCCGTCTTCGTTCACGATGGCGTTGCCCGAGTCCTTCCATCCCTTGTTGACCATGGTCTTCGGATCATGGCCGGCCCGGCTCTCGTAGGCCAGGTAGCCCGCCGGGTGTCGGCCGCTGGCGCGGTCGAGCCATTCAAGCGCCCGGTCGATGGAGGATCTCAGATCGTGAAACAGCCGGAGCGAGCCGGTCCAGGCGGCATGCCGGGCGACGAGCATCAGGAACAGCGGCGTCGCGTCCACCGTCCCATAGAACGGTGTCTGAGGGATTGCGTTCAAGTTCGCGAGCTCGCCGACGCGAAGCTCGTGAAGAATCTTGCCCGGCTCCTCGTCGCGCCATGGATCGTCTCGCGTGCCCTGGTATTGGACGAGGAGGCGAAGCGTCTGCTCCGCGATGCCCGGATGGTAGCCGAGGATCTGCATCGCGGTGATGACGCTGTCCCGGCCGAACAGCGTCACGAACCACGGGACTCCGGCGGCGAAGTAGGCGTCGTGTCCCAGGTATGCGCGCAGGACACGGAGGCTTCGGAAGGCCCGGTCCATCAATTGGTCGAGCGCAGAGCCGTTTCCGGACACCTGTGTGATCTGTTCGCTGAAGTCCCGGCCTTGTTCGATGAGCGCGGATTCCAGGCGACCGATGTCCGCAGGCCGCGACGGCCGGCGAAGCGCGGCGGCGCTTGCGGTTTCCTCGATGGTGAGCGAAAGGCGGACGCTCCACCGGCCCCGGGGCGCGAGCGCGACGTGAAACGTGAAGGCCGCATCGTGATAGTCGTCCGGAGCCGGATCGGTACGGATGAACAGCGCCCGGGTCACGCCGTCCGCGCCCCGGTATTGCATCTGCAGCACGCCGTCGCGCCACGAAGGACCGTCGAGCTGCCCGCGGGTCCGGGCCGCCAGTCCACGGACCACATAGAGATCCTCGAAGGAAGACCGGAACGCGAAGGCCACGGAGAATCGCGCCGGATCGAGCGTGAAATTCTCGAGCCGCACCTCGTCGAGGAGCGCGGGGGTTTTGCTGTCGAGAAGGCGATGCCACGTCAGCCCGACCTGTTCCTTGTCGATCTTGCCGCCGTCGGGCAGCCGGATTTCCGGATTGGTGAGGGTGAACACGCCCATGGAACCTTGCGCCGCCGAAGCGGAAAGGGGGGCGGCGGCCTGTCCCGCGAGCGTGAGCTCGTAGCCGTTCAGGTAGCGGCAGTCGTGGTAGTAGAGGCCCATGCCGTGGTTTCCCCTCATCGGCACGTTGCCGTCCGGCTGCGCCACGAAGAAGACGTTGTCTTTTTTCATGACGATGGCATGGGCCAGGCTCTCGACGTCCGTGGGGCGCCCTTTGGTCAGCGTGTCGTCGCGGCGCGCCTGGGGCGTCTCTTTGGCGAAGACCGGATGCGGGTTCAGCAGCGGAGCCGATAACGGCCAGGACAGCGAGCAGCGAAGAAAGGTCCGGCGGTTCAACATAGGGGACACGTTCGGTCCAGGGTTCGATGACGGACGCGGTAGATCTCGCGATCAGGCTGCCTGTTTCTGCGTCCCGGACACAGGGAACGGCCTGTACCAGTCTTCTCTGGTGAGCGGGAGCCCCGTCCTCCCGTCGATCGGTTTGGCGCAGAGCGTGTGATAGAGCCCCAGCTTCCCCCTGCGGAAATAGTGCGCGGCCATCGCCAGGTACAGTCTCCAGACCCGGTAGGTGACGTCGCCGACGATCCGCACCGCCTCGGTCCGGCGCTCTTCCAGGCGTTGCCTCCAGGCGTTCAGGGTGAGCGCGTAGTGCTCCCGCAAGCTTTCCACGTCCCGCACGTCGAACCCGGAGCGCTCCGCCGCGCTGACGACCTCGTCGATGGGCGGCAGCTCCGCGTCCGGGAAGACATAGCGGTTCGCGAAGGGGCCGAGCTTCGGCTCTCCGTCCCTGGTCCCGATCCCTTGATTCAAGAACACGCCGCCCGGCGCGAGGAGCCTGAGCGCGCGCTCGTAGTAGGGTCCGAGCTGGGTCCGTCCGACATGCTCGATCATGCCGATGCTGACGATCGTGTCGTAGAGCGACTCGCCCTGGACGTCACGGAAATCGCGGACCTCGATGCGGCAACGCTGGGACAGGCCGCGCGCGGCGATGGTCTGGTTGGCCACTTCCGCTTGCCGGCGGCTGAGCGTGATGCCGTGGACGATCGCGCCGTGCGCTTGAGAGGCGTAGATCGCGAACCCTCCCCATCCGCAGCCGATGTCGAGTACCCGGTCTCCCGGCTTCAGTCTCAGCTTTCGGCAGAGGTACTCCAGCTTCTGGCTTTGCGCGTCCTCCAAACCGTCCTGCTCGCTTCGAAAATACCCGCAGGAATAGATGAGGCGGTTGTCCAGCCACAGCCGGTAGAATTCCACCGGCACGTCGTAGTGAAACCGCACCGCGTCCTTGTCCCGCCGCTTCTCATGCGGCCGGCCTTGCAGGAACAGCGCTCTCGTCTCTTCCGGCACACGGCGGAGACGGCGTTGCCGCCAGGTAAACGCCAAGCAGCGGATCAGCTCCATAGCCGACCAGCGGCGTGCTATCAGGCGGTCGGCGATCGGAAGCACCGTCTCGATCGGACCGACGATGTCGATGTCGTCGTAGATGTAGGCCTCTCCGGCGGAAAGCTGGATGGGGAAGCGGAGCAGGCGGCTCAGCGAATCCTCATGGCGCAGGACGAGCATCGCCTCGGGCCGCCGATCCTCCCGGAGCCGCCACACCGATCCATCCCAGAAACGGATCGCGATGTTGGGCATGTCGGACCCGCGAAGGAGCCCTTCCAACAGCCCGATCGCCGTGCGGATGGTGGAGGATCGGCTCATGTCCGGGGCCTCGACTTGTTCCATCCTGCCGTCCCGTCGATGTCGTTCCATGGTTCGCCGCGCGGCGCAACAGCGCACGCCTCACATCCGTCGCTTCCGTTCGTCCTGGCCCGACGCGATCTCCACCAGCAGATCGCCGGCGATCCGCGTCACGGTCGTGTCCAGGCGGCCGTTCTGCTTTCGGTGGAAGCGAAGATCGACGGATCCCTTGCCGACCCGCAGATGCCGGATCTCGACCAGGTGAATGAAGTCCGGCAAGTGGGGCCTCACGATGCGGAGCCGTTTGTCGAAGGCTTCCGGGCAGATACCCAGGGCCGTTTCGAGCATGAAGGGCACCGACCCGGCCGCCCAGGCCTGGGGGTGGCAGGCCACCGGATACCGGACCGGCACGCCGTACTCCTCGCGCGCGAACCCGGTGAAGAGCTCCGGCAACCGGAGCTCCTCGAACTCCATCGCCGCCTCCAGCAGGCTGACGAACACGCGGGTTGCCTCCGCGTCGAACCCATACCGGCGAAAGCCGGCGGCGATCACCGAATTGTCGTGCGGCCACACAGTCCCCAGGTGGTATCCCATCGGATTGTACCGCCGCTCCCGGTTGGACAAGGTTCGGATGCCCCAGCCGCTGAACAGGTCGGGCTTCATCAGCCGTTGCACCACGCGCGGCGCGCGGTCCTCGTCGACGATCCCGGTCCACAAGGCCTGTCCGGGGTTCGAGGACATGACGCGGCAGGGCCGAAGGCCCTCTTCCAAGGCGAGGGCATAGCAGCCCTCCTCCTCGAGCCAGAAATCCCGGTTGAACCGAACGCGCAGCGCGGCGGCTTCACGCCGGAGCGCGGCGGCCCGTTCCGGCTCGCCGTTCCGGTCATAGAGCTCGGCGACGGCCCGCTTCGCCATGTAGACGTACCCCTGGACTTCGACGAGCGCGATGGGCGGCTTCGCCAACCGGCCGTCCGCCGTCACGATGGCGTCGCCGCTGTCCTTCCATCCTTGATTGATGAGTCCCTTCTTGGTGTTGCTCAAATAACTGATGTAGCCGTCGCCTGTCGGATCGCCGTACCGGTCGATCCAGTGCAACGCCCGCTCGACATTCGGGCGCAGTTCACGGAACAGCGACAGGTCTCCGCTCCAACAGGCGTGGCTGTGCAGGAGAATGAGGAACAGCGGCGTGGCGTCGACCGTGCCGTAGTACGGCGTGTGGGGAATCTTGTTCATGTTCGCGAGCTCCCCCACGCGCAGCTCGTGCAGGATCTTGCCCGGCTCTTCGTCGCGCCAGTCGTTCACCTCCGTCCCCTGGTAGCGGGCGAGCAGCCGCAACGTATCGGCCGCGGTATCCCACCCGTAGGCCATCGTCTGCAGCGACGTCAGCAGGGAATCGCGCCCGAAGAGGGTCGTGTACCACGGCACGCCGGCCGCGAAAAACTCGTCGCCGCCGAGCTTGGTCTTCAGCATGTGGAGATCGAGCAGGGATCGCCGCATCACCCGCTTGAGCAGCAGGGTGTCGCTGTGCACTTCCGTCTCGTGCAGCATCCATTCTTCGCACTCCGACTTCACCACCCGCGCGACGGTGGGCAGGTCGCGGCGAATGCCGGCCCGCGCGAAGAGGGTGCTTTGCATCTCATCCGACTCGCCGATCGCCAGCGACACGCGGATCGTCACGGCCTCATTGGGCTGGAGCTTGAGACGGAACTGCACCGCATTACCCTTCACGTCGGTTGGCACGGGATCGAAATGCACCGCCAAACTGCGCGGCACGTCGTCGCCGCCGACGTACAAGAAGAACAAACAGTGGTCCTTCCAGCGCGGCCGGTACAGCTTGCCCTTGACTTCCCGAAGCAACCCCCGGATTTCGAAGATGTCTTCAAAGCCCGCGCGGAACCGCATGGCGAGCGGGAAGGCGACCGGCTCGAAGCCGAAGTTTTGAATCTCCAGGCATTCCTGCAACAGGCACTGCTCCGAGTCGATCACGCGTTCCCACTTCAAGCCGACCGTCTCCCGATGGACGATCCGGCCGTCGGGCATATGAAAATCGGGCGCGGTGAGACGGAAGACGGCCCGCGCGCCCTCCTCGGAAGAGCGCGCGGCGAGGGATTCGGGATGGACGTCCTCGATCAGGATTTCATACCCGTTCAAGTAACGGCAGTCGCGATAGTACAGGCCGAAGCCGTGCCCGTGCGTAAAAGGGATTTCCCCTTCGGGAGGCGCGAGGAAAAATAGATTGCCGTGCTTCATGACGATTGCCTTGGCAATGCTGCCGGCCACGGACGGGACTCCCTTCGTCAACACCTGCTCCTTCCGCCATTTCTTCTCTCTCGGAGAAAACGGCGGATGCGGGTCGACGGCTGTCTCCATGCATTTCCTCTAGATAAGATAAACAAGGCGGAGGGCGTCCCCCAGTCCTCGTCGCTCGGTTCTTCGGTTCTCACACGACTTCCCTGATCTTGTTTTCGACCACGGTCTTGATGATGTCCCAGCGATCCTTTTGCCCCTTGACCAGGGCCATGGCGAAATGCCAGGCCTGGTCGGTCGTGATCTTCCCGGGCAAGGGCGGCTCGTTGGGATCGACCACCGCTTCGACCAACGCCGGACCATCATGCCGAAACGCATCCCTGAGCACCGCGCGGACCAGCTTGGGGTCCTCGACCCTGTACCCCGCGACTCCGCACGCCCGCGCCACCGAGACGAAATCGATCGGGTGCAACTGTACCCCGTATTGGGGATTGCCTTCCATCGCCATCTGTTCCCATTTGATCATCCCGAGCACGTTGTTCTTGATCACGATGACCTTCACGGGCAGGTGGTACTTGGCGATCGTCGCCAGCTCGCCCATCAGCATGGTCAGTCCTCCGTCGCCCGTGAAGCAGACCACTTGTCTGCCGGGGAAGGCGATCGCCGCCCCGACGCTGTAGGGAAGCCCGTTGGCCATGGTGGCCAGCGTGCCCGAGGCGGAAAACTGCATGTCGCCGCGCATCATGATGTGGCGCGCCGCCCAGGTCGTGATCGTGCCGGTGTCGCTGCAGACGATTGCGTCCCGAGCCAGGAACTCGTTCAGGGCTCGCGCCACGACCTGCGGTTTGAGCGGCATGTCCTCCCGCGTGCCCCGCACCTTCATCAATTCGTTCCATTTTCGCATCAAGTGTTGGGCCTTCGAAAGGAAGGTCCGGTCCGTCTTCTGTCGCAGCATCGGAAGCAGGGCTCGGAGCACGTCCCAGCACTGACCCACGAGACCGACGTCCACGGGGTAGCGCAGCCCGATGCGGGCCGGATCGAGGTCGATTTGCACCGCTTTGGCCCGGCCCGGCCTGGGATAGAACTCGAGGTAGGGAAAGCTGCTGCCTGCGATGAGCAGGGTGTCGCACTGCTCCAGCACCTCCTGCGACGGCGCCGTGCCGAGCAGCCCGATGCCGCCGGTGGTGTAGGGATGGTCGTCGGGCACCACGGCCTTGCCGAGCAGCGGTTTGACGATCGGCGCCGCCAGTCTTTCCGCGACGGCGAGAATTTCCTTCCGCGCCGGCAGGCAGCCGCGTCCCGCCAGGATCGCGATCCGACTCCCGGTGTTCAAGATGTCGGCGGCCTTCTGAAGCGTGGCCTGCGGCGGAAGCGGCAGCGCTTCGCTGTAGAGATCGCCGCTGTGCAGGGCGATGTTCTGTTTCGAGCGCGATCCGTCGGCGGACCAATCCTGGATGTCCTTCGGCACGGTGATGTGGGCGACCGTGCGCCTGGCGACGGCCGTCTTCACCGCTTCGTCCACCACGTTGCAGACGTGGGCGGGCCCCATCACGCGCTCGTTGTAGCCCGCCACGTCGGAGAAGACCTTGTCGAGATCCACGTCCTGCTGATAGTGCGTCCCGATCAAATCATGGAACGTATGGCCCGTGATCGCGAGCACCGGCTGCCCGTCGCATTTCGCGTCGTACAGGCCGTTCAGAAGATGCAGGCCGCCCGGCCCGGAGGTGGCGAGGCAGACGCCCAGCCGGCGTGAGAATTTCGCGTAGCCGCAGGCGGCGAACGCCGCCGCTTCTTCATGGCGGACCTGGATCAGCCTGACTTTGTCCTGGCGCCGACGCAGCGATTCGAAGATCCCATTGATTCCGTCGCCCGGCAGACTGAACACCGTGTCGACTCCCCATTCCATCAATCGATCCACGAGCATATCTCCGACCGTCGTAGCCATGGCACCTCCGTAAGAACTCAGGCGCTGAGTGGTACGGGTGGACTCGCGAGTGATGAACCGCTGATCGACCCACGAGGCGCACTCGCAATTGACGCCGTTCACCGTGCCCTGCGGCCCGCCATCCCGGCTCTTCCTCCATCGGCCGGTGTCACGGATCAGGCCTCACCAGGCGTTTCAGTTCGGCGGCGTTCTTCGCCGCATAGGCGGCTTGATCATTGTCGAAGTAGACGTAGACCGCACTGAGCGAGCCGCGCCATTCGTCGATGCGCTCCGCCCACCGGGCGAGCGTGCCGGCGGAATAGTCGCCGCCGTATTTGCCTTCCGGGCCGTGGAGCCGCACGTACGCAAAATCGGCCGTGACTTCGTGCGGGGATTCAAATCCCGCCAATTCGTAGATGCAGAAGGCGGCCTGGTGTTTCCGGAGCGCGCCATAGACGGCTTCGTCGTGCCAGCTCGGATCCCGAAACTCAAAGCTATAGCGATGCGTCGGCGGCAAGCTGTCGAGAAACCGGTTCAACCGCTCGACGTTTCGCGACCAGCGCGGGGGCAGTTGAAACAGAATCGGCCCGAGTTTGGCGCCCAGGGTCTCGACCAGCGGGAGAAAGCGCGCGAGCGCCGGCTCGGGATCGTTCAATTTTTTGCGGTGGCTGATGTAGCGGCTTCCCTTGACCGCGAACCGGAACGCCGGAGGCGTCCCGTCGCGCCACGCCCGCAACGTCTCCTTCGTGGGCAGGCGGTAGAAGGTGTTGTTGACCTCCACCGTGTCGAACCGCTCCATGTACCACGCCAGCATCCGCTTGGCCGGCAGACGCGGGGGGTAAAACGGTCCCAGCCAGTGCTTATAGTGCCATCCGGACGTGCCGATGCGGATGTCGCAACGAGCGCGGCGAGGACCAGGCACCGAGGACCGGCTTGGCGGGCGGTTCACGGATGGGGTGACCCCCCTGCAGCGCTCGCTGCTCATGCCTCGGTCCTCGTCTTCAGGTAGGCCCTGAGCACTTCGGCCACGCTCCAGGCCTGCGCGATGCAGCCTCGCGGCCGGTACGGCGCTTCCGCGTCGAAGATCTCGCTGATCGTACCGATGCCGGCGTCGAACAAGTGGTCCTCGAAGGCCTGCAGCAGCTTGCGCGCCTGGGTCTTCTCCCCTCCCGCGCGTAGACGGGCGTCGATGTAATGACCGAGGAGCCAGGGCCACACGGTTCCCTGATGGTAGGCGGCATCACGCGCGCGAAGATCGCCGGCATAATTCGGCTTGTAGTCCGGATGATCGGGCGAGAGCGAGCGCAACCCGAAGGGCGTCAGCAGCTTTCCGCTCACCGCGTCCACGACCGGTCCCCACCGTTCCCGCCGGAGGACGGGGAACCGCAACGACAGCGAGAAAATCTGGTTCGGGCGCAGGCTCGCATCGTCCCCCTGCTCGCCGTCCACGACGTCGTAAAGGTAGCGGCGCGGTTCGCACCAGAACCGGCGGTTGAAGGATTCCTCGGCCTGTTCCGCCGTCTCCAGCCATTCGTCGGTGCGCTCCCCGAGCTCGTTTCCCCACTCGGCCAACAGCCGGAGCGCGTTGTACCAGAGCGCTTGAATCTCGACGGGCTTCCCCCGGCGCGGCGTCACGACCCAATCGTCCACCTTGGCGTCCATCCAGGTGAGTTGATAGCCCGGGGCCCCCGCATGGAGCAGGCCATCGTGCTCGTCCATGCCGATGTTGAACCGGGTGCCCTTCCGGTGGTGTCGGATCACGTCCTTCAAGACCGGATACAAGGTCATCAGCGTGTCGCGGTCCTCCGTCGCGGAGAGGTACCGGTCCAGCGCATGGAAATACCACAGCGTCGCATCGGCCGTATGGTACAGCCCCTTCCGGGCGCCTTCGGGAAAGAGGTTGGGGATCAATCCGTCTCTGACGTAGCGGGCGAACGTGCGAAGAATGGCTCTGGTGGCCTCGTGCCGGCCGGTACAGATGGTCAGCCCTTCGAGGCTGATCATGGTGTCGCGGCCCCAATCGCCGAACCAGTGGTAGCCCGCGATGATGGTTCGCGCTTCGTCCCCGGCCGCGTACGCGAGCGCCTGATCCTCGGGCCTCGCTGCCGGAACGACGACGAATTGATCGGCCGCGAGGTGCAGCTCTTTGGCGAACCGGTCCGCCTGGAGCTCGGGCGCCATGGAGGCGAGCTTGTCCAGTCGTTGCTGTTCGGCCAGCACGATGTCATCGGCATCCACGTCCAATAACTCCCAGGGCTCGACGCTCGCGACGAGGGCCGTGCGCTGCCGTTCGGACAGCGCGAAGCTGAAATACCCGGGACTGAACAGATCCTCGACATGTTCGGAGCCGCGATCACGATCCACGCGATAGGAGACCTGTTCGCTCACCACCTCGTCGGAGACAAACACGCCGCAGTGCGGGCGAAGGCCGAGCTTCAAGGGCGGTGCGTGATCCGGCAGGACCACCTCATAGCGGGCCTGCATGATGGTGAGAGAAAACGGACCGCCATTGGTCTCGCTGAGCCGGGCATCGTGCATGCGGAACGTCACGAACGGCCGGACATGGAGCCGCACGGGGGGGCCCTCGACGAGCGCGTACTGCAGATAGATCGTGTTTTGACCGTGAGGGGCGATGACGCGTTTTTCCAGCACGGACCCGTTCACGTCGTACACCCAGAGCGGAATTTGCCGTTCGCGCTGCATGTGCTTCAGGTAACGGACGCCGTCGGCGTCGATGCGGCCGTCGGCATACTCCGCTCCGGAGAGCAGCACCCGATCCTCGCCCCGCTCCACGGTCTCGTCCACTCGGGGCACGATCATCGTGCGGCCTCGCCCCGGAAGGTCCGGGACGAACAGTCCATGATAGCGGCGGGTGGCGATGCCCAGCAGCGAGCTCGAAGCGTAACCGCCGAGGCCGTTCGTGATCAGCCATTCCTTGGCCAGCAGCGCGGC
The DNA here is from genome assembly GCA_035760745.1 of Nitrospira sp. GTDB lineage: Bacteria > Nitrospirota > Nitrospiria > Nitrospirales > Nitrospiraceae > Nitrospira_C. Next base: position 15,614 of record DASTSI010000092.1, read on the forward strand.
GACGTCGTGCGTCGCCTCGCCCGCGAAGCTCAGCTCGGGAGAGGTCATCCTCATACAGATCGGGGAAGGACCGGAAGAGTCGGACCGCGCCCCGGGCGGGTCGGGCAGGTCGCTCTCCGTCCTCGTGTCCTCGGTCTTCTTCAGTTCCCAGCCACGCCGTCCTCGTTGCCCGCCTCACCGCTCTCGGCGACGAAGAAGGTCGCCGTGGCGCCGGGAATGTGCCATCCCGCGTCGGTCTGGGGATCGACGACGCCCGGACCGCCGTACCGCGGATGATCGCTCGACCAATGCAGGCGCCAGCGGCCGCCGGCCACCGGGGCGAGCAACGGTTCGGGGGCCGGCACGAAATGCAGGTCCGGTCCCAGATTGACGATGAGCAGGCGATCGTCGTCGCTCTTCGTACAGTACCGGAGCGCCAATGCCTGCGCTCCCAGGACGGCGCCGTCGATCGCGCGGCGGTCCTGGCGGGCGATCACCATATCCTCGCGCCGCAGGCGGAGCAGGTCGCGATGGAACCGGTAGAGCGGCGCGTGCCTCGCCCGCTCGCGGAGGTCCAGGCGCGATCGTTCGAAGGTCGCGACGTCCGCCGGATCCGGCACCGCGTCCTGAGCCTCCGGCGTCGCATAGGCCGGAAACTCTGACAGGAACTTCTTCCGTCCTTCATACACGAGCGGCGCCAGCTCGGGCCGATGATCGGCGAAGAACAGAAACGGACTGGACGCGCCGAACTCCTGACCCATGAACAACAGCGGCGTTTGCGGCGCAAGCAACATGAGGGCCGCGAGGGCCCGGTACCGCGCGGCCGAGGTGAGCTCGTGGATTCGCTCGCCGTGCAGATGGTTGGCCACCTGATCGTGGTTCTGGAGATAAAACACGAACCCCTGGGCCGGCTCGTCCGTGACCACCGTGCCGCGGCCCTTCTGTTGCCATCCGGAGCGCTGCCCTTGATAGACGAAGCCCTGTTTGACGACCGAGAGCAACTCCTGCGCCGTCCCGCGATAATCCGAATAGTAGGCTTCGCTGCGGCCGGTTAAGGCCACACGGCCGATGTGATGAAAATCGTCGCTCCAGATGCCGTCCAGGCCCCAGCCGCCTTGGTCGATCGGTTGGATCGCCTGGATCTGTTGCGATTCGCATTCCGCGACCAGCACGATCGGCCGGTCGCCGGCGGCCGCCCGTGCCCGTTGCGAGAGCTCCGCCAGGATGTGGACCGGGCTGTCGTCGAAGATGGCATGGATAGCGTCGAGGCGCAGCCCGTCCAACCGGTATTCCTCGATCCAGTGACAGGCGTTTTGCAGCACGAACTCCCGCACGCCGTGGGAACCCGGCCCGTCGAAGTTGACGGCCTGGCCCCATTCGTTCGGATGGCGGTCCGTCACATAGGCGTCGCTGTACGAGAGCAGATAGTTTCCATCCGGGCCGAAATGGTTGTAGACCACGTCGAGGATCACCCCGAGGCCCCGCTCGTGCGCGGCGTCGACAAAGCGCCGCAACGCATGAGGGTCGCCGTACACGTGAGCCGGGGCGAAGAGGCTCACGCCGTCGTAGCCCCAGTTCCAGCGTCCGGGAAATTCCGCGACCGGCATGATCTCGACGGCCGTGACCCCGCAGTCTTTCAGTTCATCCAGTTGGGTGATCGCCGCATCGAGGGTGGCCTCCGGAGTCAGCGTGCCCACGTGCAATTCGTACAACACCTGGCCGTTCATACGGAGCCCGGGCCAGTCCGTCGCGCGCCACTCATAGGAACGGGGATCGACGATCAGCGAAGGCCCGTGGGGACCCTGCGGCTGATAGCGGGCGCAGGGGTCCGGATAGGATTCTCCGTTGTCGACACGATACCGGTACGACATGCCGGCTTTGGCGATCGGCACGAGGCCCGAGAAGTAGCCCGTCTCGTCCTTCAACAGGGGAAAGCTGCGGCCGTCGTCCTCCAGCACGACGTCGACCCGCGCACGTTTTGGGGCCCACACGCAAAAGCGGACGCCGTCCTCTTCCACGTGCGCCCCCAGCTTCTTTACCCCGGGGGCGCGCGACGAGTGCGGGTGTTCGCCGGCGGTGCGCGGGGACGATGTGGTGACGGCCATCAGGTTCCGAATGCGGGTTGATGAGTTGACAGTCCTCGAAATGCCCGGCTGGACGGGCATGCACGTTTCACATTTAACATTTGACGGCACCCCGTCCGCCTGGGGAGGACCCTAGCCAAAGAACAGGACCCGAGGGCGAGGAGTGAAACGCGGAGTGCGAAAGAAAAAGAAGAAGTGAGCGCGGCGAATACGGCGCGGCCGCCGTTGCCTATGGAACTTCCCAGCAGAACCGCCGCTCCGAAGCACGGTATGTCTTCCTTAGGGATGTTCTCGTCAATAACGCTGGAGAGATCGGAGGAGGATGACATGAGGAGAACGGGATGGCGGCTGTTAGTGATCGGCGGACTATCGTTGAGCGTCGCGGGTTGCGTCACGGATGCCTCGACGGAATTGACCAGGGCTCCGTTTGATGCAACCACGGACCTGACGGACGGCACCTCGAATGCGATCGGCGATCTCGTCGGTGCCACGACCGACTTTACCTCCAGCACGACACCGGGAGCGACGTTCAGCAAGGATGCGCTGATCCGCGCGAGGAAGAGAACCGAATTGTTCACCGCCCGCGCCTACGAGAATCTGCGTGTCGACATTTCGCGCGGGTCGGGCGAGTATCTCCACGCGCTCGCCACGCTCGCCGGCGTGCCGTCCGACCACATCGACGTGTTTCGGTCGCAGATGCAGGACGCCTACGGGACCATGTTCGGTGAAGAGCTTCCGGCCAACGAATCGACGAGCCGGGTCGTCGAAGTCGCTTGGTCCGCGGGATACGGGCGACGATAACGAGCGCGAAACGTCGCGCGAACGACGGGGAGGGTTCACAGAAGACGGGCGCGACCCACCCGAGAACCTGTCAGGCGAGTGCGGTGGTGAGAATGATGCGGCTGTGCGCACCGCAGATGTCGAGGAATGAGTCGGTGTGCTGATCTCGCGAGAACCCGCTCAGCGGGTACGCGCACAAGAGCGAGAAGGGACATTTCTCCGCGAGCCGGTTCCAGAGCTCCTCCAGTCTGACTGCGGCTTGCCAGTGCCGGTCCTCCCAGAGGAGTGCCACCATTTCGCCGAAGACCGAGATCGGTCCCACCTGCGCGGCCTCGCGAAGGAGCGGTTCAAAGACGGAGAGAAAGGCCTCTTCGTTCGGCTCGCCATCCACCATGAATCGAGCGAGCGTGTCCCGGCCGTCCATGAACGTCAGTCGCCCCTGAGTGCCCAGAAACCGGGAGCCGAACTCGGCCTCGAGCGCCTGGCGATGCTTGGGGGTGAGGACGGCGATCGCGGTGCCATTTGAAAGCAGGCTCGTCCGCAAAAACGGCACGACCGAGTCGACCAGAAAGCTTGCATCGTCGTAGAACTTGACCGCGTGACTCTGGGGCCGCATGTGACCGCCTTTCGATCCCCTTCCCAAGTCGTCCGCGTACCGTACCCGATGTCCCGAATCCGCGGTACTGGGGAACACCCCAGTGACGTCCCGCTCCTGACAACGCTATACAGTCGGCTCCATCATGAGTTCAACTGCCGCTGCTCGCGCGTTAACGACGTCCCTCAGACGGGTCGGTATCGCAGGCGTCGAGCCGGTGTCCTGGGACGAGCATCTCTGCGCGTTTTACCGCTCGAGAGCCGAGCTCGTCGATCTCGTCGTGCCGTTCGTGAAAGCCGGCCTTGAGGACGGAGAATTCTGCATATGGATGACGGGTGGACCGATTCGAGAAGGCGACGCGATGCGAGCCCTGCAACGCGCCGTGCCCGACCTCCCTCGGTACATTGAGGCGAAACAAGTCGAAATCGTTGCGCACGATCGATGGCGTCCCAACGGCGCGTTTGACGCCGAACCGGCGCTCGGCCAGCGGGGCTGGCCCGCCGGCCGCGCTGCCAAGCGCTTCGCCGGCCTGCGCACGGCCGGCAATCCTTGCTCGCTTGCCGACGAGCGTGGAGGCGAGTTCTCCTCGGAGTACGAGACGTGGGTGCGGGAACAGATGGGCGCGGAACGCATGATGGCCCTTTGCACCTATCCCGCTGCAAGGTGCGATCCCTTCAGGATGTTGCAGACCCTCGCCTGTCACGGGACCACGCTGTTGCCGAAGCCTCACGCGCGCGGGTGGCAGCGGGCGCACGTCCTCTGACAGCCGGCCGCGGTCCGAAACGGACGATCCCATTCACGTCACGCTCTCCATCGCCGTATCACTTGAGGCTGCTGATCGAGTCGAGGATGGTGCAGTGCAGTTGGTCCACCGCGGCTTCCTTCGTCAAGAGCGTATAGGCGCCGGCCCTCAACATGGCGTGTTCTGGCTCGTGCCCGGATTGCACCGAAAGGCCGATGATCACGGTGTCCGGATACCGGGCCTTGATGCGGCTCGTGGCTTCGATCCCGTTGACGTCCGGCATGTTGACGTCCATCACGACCACGGACGGGCGCCATTGTTCGACGGCCTCGAGCGCCTCCTCGCCGTTGGCCGCTTCGCCGACGATCTCGATGTCGGCATACCCGTCGAGCACGCTCCGAAGGCCCTGGCGCACCATCACGTGATCATCCACCAGAAGCACCCGAATCCTGATGCACTTCCGGAGCGCTGAGTGCCGGGTGCTTGGTGCCGCCTTGTACGGCCCCGTGCCGAGGGCCGAGGCCGGTATGTCCCGCCGGACCGGTGCAGGACTCTCCGCGCTGCTGCCGGCGCGTCTCGCCAGCGGCAGCGTCAGCGTCGCGGTCGTGCCCTTGCCGGGCGCGGAATCGATCACGAACGATCCGCCCATCGCTTCCAATCGTTCCCGGATGCTGAACAACCCGAACTTCGAGGACGAGGCCGCGTCGCCCGCGAGCACCGCCGCCGGGTCGAATCCTCTTCCCTCGTCGCGGACTTCCAGGCGCAGCTGGTCGTCGCCATACCGCAACAGCACGCGCGCTTCTCCGACCCCGGCATGTTTGCGAACGTTCATCAACAGCTCGCGAACCGATTGGAAAAGCATCCCCGCTTCGTCGTCCGGGATCGAGAGCGGGCGGTCTGAATTCGGCAGGACCACGGCAACGGTGAGCTCGTAGCGCTTCATGTAGTCGCTCATCCACGTCAAGGCCGTCGGCAACCCCAGGTCATGCAGGACCGGCGGCGCCAGGTCGGCCACCATGGTCCTGGTATAGGAGAGCGCGTCCGCGAGGACGTTGTCGGTCTGGCCGATCAGCTGCAGGCAGGAGGCCGCCGTGCCTGCCGAGCGCTTCGCCTGGGCAAGCTTCAATCGGCAGAGCACCAGCATTTGCGCCAGGTGATCGTGCAGGTCTCCCGCCAACCGCTTCCGTTCGCGTTGCTCCGTCAGGTTCAGTTCCGCCGCGAACGCCCGCAGGCGGTCCCGCGACTTGGACAATTCCTGCGTGCGCTCGGCGACCAAATGCTCCAGTCGGCTCGCGAGGCCGCGAAGCTGCTCCTCGCTGTCCTTCAGCGCCGCCTCCGCCCGTTTTTTCTCGGTGATGTCCCGCGAGATCTTCGAGGCCCCGATGATTCGGCCCTCGGCGTCCACGATCGGAGACACGGTGAGCGAGATGTCGAGCAGCGTGCCGTCCTTCCGCCGGCGGACGGTCTCGTAATGGTCGATGCGTTCGCCCCGACTGAGGCGGTCCAGCAGGCCCGCTTCCTCCACCACGCGATCGGAGGGGATCAGCATGGTGATCGGCCGGCCGATCGTCTCCGCCGCCGTGTAGCCGAAGATCCGTTCGGCGCCTCGATTCCAGCTCATGATGTTGCCCTGGAGATCTTTGCCGATGATCGCATCGTCGGACGACTCGACGATGGCCGCAAGCCTCGCGTGCACCAGCTCGGCTTGCTTGCGGTCGGTGACGTCGACACAGGAGCCGATGTAGCCCAAATATTCCCCGTTGGCGGCATAGCGAGGAATCGCGTGCTCGAGCATCCACCGGTACTCGCCGTCATGGCGGCGCAGCCGGTATTCCGTGGTGAAGGCCTTCCTGGCGCCGCACGGTGCCGCAGAGAGCTGGACACAGCCCTTGAGATCCTCCGGATGGACGCGCCCCGTCCATCCGTTGCCGAGCTCCTGCTCGAGCGTCCTCCCCGTGAAATCCAGCCAAGGTTTGTTGAACCAGGTGCGAAGCCTCGACGTATCGGCCATCCAGATGAACACGGGCGCCGTATCTGCCATCGTCCGGAACCGGGCTTCGCTCTCCCGCAGCGCGAGCTCCGCATGCCGGTACTCGGTGATGTCGATCGCGATCCCGCCGACCATCCGGCGCCCGTCCTCGGCGAGCGGGATCGGAAACGCGTGAACCAGCACGTCGCGCCGCCCGCCCTTGGTCTCGATGCTGTCGATGACCTGAGCCGGGGAGCCGGAACGCATGACGCTCGCGTCGGTTTCCTTGAACCGGCGCGCCGGTGCCGGGGGGAAGACCTCGTCGTCGGTTTTTCCCACGATCTGGCCCCCCGGGAGCCCGAGCAACTGCTCGGCAGTCTCGTTCACGAAGACATAGCGGCCGGTCGGACCTTTGATCCAAGCGAGGCCCGGAGAGTGCTGCATGAAGCGGGTGAAGCGCCGCTCTCCTTCGTGCACCGCTTTCTCCGCCTGCTTGTGTTCGGTGATGTCCGCCACCACGACCGACAGCCCATTGGACGAGGGATAGAGGCGGTTCTCATACCAGCGCTGCTTGGCCTCCGACAAGTATTCCACCGTCTTCGGCCGCTGGGTGCGCAGCGATTCCTGCATCAGCTCCCAGATCCTCGTCCCGACGATCTCCGGAAAGGCCTCGTCGATTCTCCGGCCCAGCAACTCGTTCGCCGTTTTGCCGAGCATCTCGGCGGCCCGGGGGTTGACCAGCCGGTACCGCCAGTCCCTGTCGAACGCCACGAATCCATCGCTCATCGAATCGAGGAGATGCTGCCGCTCGGTCTTCTCTCTGACGGCCTCCCGCTCGGCCCGCTGCAGCTTGCCGTTGAGAAACGCGATTCCGAGCGTCTCGAGCACGAACAACGCCAGCACGACTCCGTACGCCGGGGTGATGGTGAGGTTGCCCACCGGGGGGATGAAGAGATAATCAGCGCTGAAGGTGGACAGCAAGGCGGCCCCGATCCCGGGACCGATGCCTCCGTACCAGGCCGCGACCATGACCGCAAAGAAAAACGTGATGAACGGCACGCCGGCGGGGAACAAGGGATCGAACAGGAAGCGGACAAGAGCGGCGACGGCTACAGCGGAGGCGGACAACAGATACTGGTAAAGAGCCTGTTTCGACATCCGAGCCGGCCTTGGTTCATGGGCCGTCTGCCATCATGCATGATGTCGCCGTTACCCACACCCGCACGCTTCCCTGGCGGGCACGACCGGAGAGAGCATTGGGGGAACGATACCCCACGGCCGGGGAAATGGACACTAGGGAGGCCCCCGGGGTCGGAAGGAATTATCCGTGGAAGCTCGCGCGGATCGAGCTGTACAGCTGATCGACGGCCGCGTCCTTCGTGAGCAACAGGGCCGCACCGGCCTTCAGCATGGCTCGCTGGGGCTCATCGTCTGCTTGCACGGAGATCCCGATCACGGCGGTGCCGGGGTACTGGGCTTTGATGCGGGCGGTGGCATCGATGCCGTTCATCTTCGGCATGTTGACGTCCATCACGACGACCGATGGCCGGCAGAGGGCGACCGCGGCCAGGGCTTCCTCTCCGTTCGCCGCCTCCCCCACCACCGTGACGTCCGCATAGCCCTCCAGGAGGCTTCGAAGTCCCTGACGCACCATGGCATGGTCGTCCACGAGCAGCACGCGGATCGGCCCGGAGGCCAGCCCCGAATGCTGAGCGTCGGGTGCCGGGGGAAACGGGCGCGGGCCGAGCGTGACGTGCCGGCCGTCCAACGGGGCCACCTCAGGAGCGAGCGCGGTGACGTCGCCGCTTGTGCTCAGCGGCAGCATCAACAGGACCCTCGTGCCTTTCCCGGGGGCCGAGTCGATGTCGAACGAGCCGCCGAGCGCCATCATCCGCTCGCGGATGCTGAACAACCCGAATTTCGGCGATCCGGTATGCCGTTCGGCCGAAATCTCCGCCGGGTCAAAGCCCGTGCCCTCGTCGCGCACCTCGATCCGGAGCAGCTCGTCCTGCCGATGCATCCTGACGATCGCCTCGCCCACCCTGGCGTACTTGTGGACGTTCATCAACAGCTCGCGCACCGATTGGAACAGCAGCACCTTTGCGTCTTCGGAAAGCGCAAGATCCTTTTCGTGATCGAGGGACACGGCGACAGACAAGTCATACCGCCGCATGTATTCGCCCAGCCAGTTCAAGGCGGCCGGCAATCCCAAATCGTGCAAGACCGGCGGCGCCAAGTCCGCGACCAACGTTCTGGTATAGGCCAGAGTCTCGCCCAGCGTCTCTTCCGTCTGCTGGACAGCCTTCCGGACGGACGCGAGGTCGTGCAGCCGGCGCGATTGGCCGAGCTTGAGCCGGCACAGGACGAGCAACTGCGCCAGATGATCGTGCAGCTCGGTGGCGACGCGGCGGCGGACGCGCAGCTCGGCGAGCGTCAGTTCGGAAGCCAGCTCGCGCAGACGGCCGTGCGTCGAGACGAGATCGCGGGTGCGAGCCTCGACCGCCTGCCGCAGGGCTTGTGTTTCGAGCGCGTGACGGACCGCTTCCCCGAGGCGGGTCAGGCGGTCCTTCATGAGGTAGTCGGCCGCGCCGCCTCGCATCAACGACACCGCCTCTTCTTCCCCGATCGCATGGGACACGACGATGAACGGAATGGCGAGTCCGACGGACTTCAGATGACGCAGGGCGTCCACCGAGCTGAACTGCGGCATCGCGTGGTCCGAGATGATCAGGTCGGGAACCGTCCCCAGCCGGGCGGTGAACTCCTCGGCCGTATCGACGCGGTGCCAATCGACGTCATACCCGCTCTTCCGCAGCTCTCTCACCACGAGCTCGGCGTCGAGCGGATCGTCCTCGAGGTGCAGCACCCGCAGCGGCGCGCGCCCGTCCGGC
>DASTSI010000093.1:0-11397 GCA_035760745.1 Nitrospira sp.
CGATCACCACGCCGAACACCAGGGCCAGCATCACGACCGGACCTACCATCCAGAATCGTCGGCGGCGGTACTGTTCCATAAGCCTCAATCCTTTCCTTCCTCTTAAGGGCGTTCTCGCTTCTCTCTCTAACGTCTTGTCAACCATTGAAGGGGATCGACCGGTTCCGCCCCTTCGCGCAATTCGAAGTATAAGGTATTCTCCCCCGTCATCCCCGTATCACCCGTCTCCCCGATAGCTTGATTCGCCGTCACGCGCGCACCGACCGTGGTGAGTATCTTGGAGGCATGAGCATACAAGGAAAAGAATCCGTTTGCATGATCCAGAATTATAACGAGTCCGTAGCCTTTCAACCAGTCGGCATAGACGACCGTTCCCGGCATGACGGCGCGGATGACACTGCCTTCGGTCGTCCGAATCTCTATGCCTTTCCGCTGCACATAAGTATTAAACGTGGGATGCTTTTGCCGCCCGAAGTAGGAGATCACGCTGCCGTCCGCGGGCCACGGCAACATGCCTTTGAAGCCGCGCGCGAGCGCGCTGCCCGAAGGGGGTCTCAGCGCGGCCGCCTTCCGGCGCTGCTCCAGTTCTCGAAGCAGGCTATCGACGCGCGCGGCGGACCGTTCAAGCTCCTGAAGAGCCCGCTCGGACGATTCTTTCTCCTGGGTGATCTTGGTCAGATAGATCTTCTTCTCGCGCTTGACCGCCTGGATTTCTTTCAGCTGCTTTTCCGTGCTCTGCTTGTACGCCAGCATGCCGATCCGCGCCGCCTCACGCTGGCGCTCCGCGTTCTTCATGTGCTCCACATCGTTCCGGAACGATTCCAACAATTGATAGTCGCGCTCCGACACGGCTGACAGGTACTGAAGTCGACGCTGGAAATCCCCATACGACTCTACATCAAGCAGCGTCTTCCAGTATCCGAAACGCCCCTCCATGTATTGCACCCGGAGCCGGGCAAGGATCGCCTCTTGCCGCTGACGAATGCTCCCCTGCAGCTTGTCGATTTGCACATTGATCGCCTCGATCTCCTGGTCCTTTTTTCGAACCTTCCGGCTGATATCTTGATGAAGCTGCCGCACACGAAGTAGCCGTTCATCGAGCGTTTGGAGATTTTGCAGCAGTGAGTCCCGTTTCTTTCCGGCTTCGTCGGCCTGCCTACGCTTTTCTTCGATCTGGTCCTTGAGCTGCTCCAACGCTCGTCGTTCTTTTTCGATTTTGTCGCTGATCGCATCCGCGGAAGATTGAACAGGGAGACCGAGACAGAGCCACACCGAGCAGGCAAACACCGCCCAGTTCCGTCCCCCGCTGCCAATGGGAAGGCTGCTCATGTCCTGGCCTCGTCGAATCGCCTGAGGGAGACGAAACTCCCGGCGCAGCCCAATCCCATTCCAAGCAACACCAACGCCACACACAAGGACACAGGGAAGAAGGAGATGAGGTTGTCGACTCCGCTGAGCCGGCCCATTCCGCGCACCTGCTGACGGAACAGCTCATACAGGAACTTCAACATGAACAGCGACAACGCACTGCCCGATCCGCCTAGCACGGCCCCTTCGAGCAGATACGGGATACGGATGAAACTGGTGGTGGCCCCGATGAGGCGGAGAATCGCGATTTCGTCCCGTCGAGCAATGAGGGTGAGGCGGATGGTATTGGCGATGATCGTCACTGCGGCCGCCGACAGGATCACCCCGATTCCAATCGCGACCAATTCGATGGACCGGATGACCATCGCGAGCGCATCGATCCAGTCTTGGTTATAGTCGACCTTCGCCACGCCTCGAAATTCCTGCACCCGCTCGGACCACCGCTTCACGGCCTCCGGGGAGCGAAACGGAGCCGCCAATGTCACGACGAAAGACGCCGGCAGCGGGTTTTGGCCCAGTCCCTCCAACAGGTGCGACTCGGCGGGAAACTGGGCCTTGAACTCCCCGAGGGCCTGTTCCTTTGAGATGTAGTGCATCGCCGCCACGGCGCGATCCGCCCGCAACTGCTGCTCCACTCCCGCGAGCAAGTCCCCGGTGGCCTGGTCGTCGAGATACACCATGATTTTGATGTCCTCCTGCAACCAGCCGGCCGCTGCTCGGAGGTTGACGTAAACCAGGAGAAAGATGCCCACACAGGCCAGGGTGAAGGCGGTTGTCAGAACGGCGACCATCGTCGTCGTCCGGTTCGTCCGGAGATTGGCCCACGCTTCCCGCAGCAAATAAAAAAGCGTTCTCACGCCAGCACCCGCTCCGGAACGAGCGCGCCATGCTGAAGCGCAATCACGCGACGATTGACCTGTTTCATCACGAGGGGATCATGGGTCGCAACCACGACGGTCGTCCCGCGCGCATTGATCAGCTTGAACAGCTCGATGATCTCCGCAGTCAGCTCGGGATCCAGGTTGCCGGTCGGTTCATCGGCAAGGAGCACCACCGGCCCGTTGACGATCGCGCGGGCGATGCAGACGCGCTGTTGCTCGCCCGTGGACAACCCGACCGGCAATTGATCGCGCTTGTGCTCGACGCCCACGGCACGCAAGGCCTCCGTCACTTTTCGCTTGATGTCCGCCGCCGAAATTCCCTGGACGATCAACGGAAGCCCGACGTTCTCATACACGGTCTTCTTCGGCAGGAGGCGGAAATCTTGAAACACCGTTCCGACCTTGCGACGCAGGTAAGGGATCTCGGATTTTTTGAGCCCCGTGACGTTTTTTCCGTGCACAAAGACCTGCCCTTCGTCGGGCCGGTCGGCGCCGATTAACATCCGAAGCAGCGTCGACTTGCCGGCGCCGCTTGGTCCCATCAACAGGACGAATTCTCCCTTTTCGATGTCCAACGTGACGTTCGCGAGCGCGGGCCTTCGATCGTAGTGCTTACTGACGCGGATCAATTGAATCATCGTGCTTACCAGCGGAGATCGTCCCCCGGCACGTCGAACGCGTTTTGGATGTGCTCGATGCGCGAGGCGTTGCCGGCCGGGTCTCGCTGGAGCAGCACCACATCGAACCGGCAAGGCCGATTGCTCAGATGGTGTTGGGCCAAATACTGCGACGCCAAACGGACCAGTTTGTCCTGCTTCCTCGGATGGACGGCATGAATCGCGCCTCCAAAATCCTGCGTCCGGCGTGCTTTGACTTCGACGAACACGAGGACTCCGCCGTCCTCGGCGACCAGATCCAGCTCGCCAAGCGGCGAACGCACATTCCGGGCGACGATACGGTACCCTTGTCGGCGCAAGTGCGCTTCGGCGACTGATTCTCCTTCTTGCCCGACCAGTCGCCGGGGGTCAAGCATTCTCATCCAACCACTCGCCCTCCTGAGTCCACAGCGGCGGCGATGTGGAAGCCTGTCCAAGAAGCTGCGCCACGGGCGCAAAGGTCCGGCGATGGATCGCGCAGGGCCCATGCACCGAGAGCCGCTGCATGTGTTCCTCCGTGCTATAGCCTTTGTGAGACTGGAAATTGTACTCGGGAAACCGGCCGTGATAGTCGTCCATCATGCGATCCCTGGTCACCTTGGCAATGACCGAGGCGGCCGCGATGGAGACCGAGAGCGCATCTCCTTTGATGATGGACCGGGCCGGCAGCGCACAGGCGGGTAGTGTCAGGGCATCAATGAGCAAGCAGTCAGGCAAGGGGATGAGCGAAGCAATCGCGCGCTGCATCGCGAGGCGAGTGGCTTCCAAAATATTGAGCCGATCGATTTCCTCATGAGAAGCCCACCCGACGCCGATTGCCACGGCGCAGGACGAGATCGTCGCATAGAGTGCTTCCCGCTCCAATGCGGAGAGTTGTTTCGAGTCGTCGATCCCCGGCAGGCGGCAGCGAGCCGGCAACACCACGGCCGCCGCGACAACGGGACCGGCCAAGGGCCCTCGTCCCGCCTCGTCGAGGCCCGCAATGCGGCGATAGCCGCACCGCCTGGCCTCTCGTTCGAATTCATCGGTAGGTCCCACGAAGTTCCCTACACGGTCCGGGACAGGGCAAACGACCCTCGTGGTGGGCGAACAACGGAGATGAGTTAGGCTTGTACGGGGGCAGCAGGCTCCACCGTCGCCTGCACGGGTTCGGCGCTACGGGTTGCACTCCCCTGCCCCTTGCCGTCCGCCACAAATTCCCGATCTTCCACCCTCGAGAACTTCCCCTTCTTCCCGCGAAGGTAGTAGAGCTTGGCGCGCCGCACCTTCCCCTGGCGGACGACATCGATCCGCGTCACGACCGGGGAATGCAGCGGAAAAATGCGCTCAACGCCCACACCATAGGAGACCTTGCGGACGGTGAACGTCTCGGTGTTCGCGGTTCCCTTGCGGGCGATCACTGCGCCCTCGTAGACCTGAATGCGCTCCTTTTCGCCCTCGACGACCTTTACGTGCACGCGGACCGTGTCACCGATTTCGAATCGGGGAACCGATTTCTTCGTGAACGATCGTTGGATTCTTTCTAACTGATTCATGGCTCAGCCCTCCTCCCCACATCGAACCGGCATGTCGGACACGCCTTCTCGTATGATGTCATCCAGTAACCGCCGATCTTCTTCGCTCAACACGCGATCTCTCAATAAATCCGGACGCCGCTGATAGGTTGCGCGCAGCGCGGCTTTCCGACGCCACACGCGGATCGCCTCGTGATGGCCAGAGAGCAACACCTCCGGAACGCCCAGGCCCCGCACGTCAGCCGGCCTGGTGTAATGCGGATACTCCAGCAACGAGTCGGCAAACGACTCTTCAACCATGGATTCTGGATCGCCGAGCACTCCAGGAATCAACCGCGCCGCGGCATCGATCAGCACCAGCGCAGGCAACTCGCCCCCCGTGAGGACGTAATCCCCGATGGAAATCTCTTCCGGCTGCAAGCGCAACCTCACGCGCTCGTCGACCCCCTCGTAATGCCCGCATAGAATGACCACACGCTTGCGCTCGGCGGCCAGGTCTTTCGCATACTCATGGGTGAACCGAGGGCCCTGCGGCGAGGGGAAAACGAGACGGATCGGCTCGCCATCCTGCTCCGCCTCTGCTCGGATCTGTTCCACCGCGCGAAGAATCGGCTCCGCCTTCATGACCATACCCGCCCCGCCGCCATACGGGACGTCATCCGTCACCTTGTGCTTGTCGAGCGTGTAGTTCCGCAGGTTGTGGACCATCACCTGCAGCAACCCCTTCTCCTGCGCACGCTTCAGGATGCTTACGCCGAGGACAGGGATGATCATTTCCGGAAACAGTGTAATGACGCTACAACGCATCGCGATCCTCGACCAAACCATCGATGATTCGCACTACGATGCGACGCGCGCCCACATCAACGGATCTCACGAATTCCTTCACCGCGGGAACGAGCACTTCGCGGCCTTCGCGTCTCACGACGAGCACATGGTGACCCGGCAAATCCCAGATGCTCTCTACCGTGCCAAGATCGGCGCCGTCTTCGTCCACGACGACCATGCCGATCAAATCACACTCGTACAAGACATCCGAAGTACGTGGGAGATCGTCCTGACGAGGAATTTGTATGAAGCCGCCGCGAAGCAGCCCCGCCTCCTCCGGTGTGGTGACGCCGGCAAACTGGACAATATAGTTTGCCCCGGCACGCCGAACCTGCTGCACGACCTTTTCGCTCGCCTGCCCCGTGGCCTCGAGCACGCGGACGGCTTTCAGATGATCGAACCTGCCGGGAACATCGCTGAGCGACCGCACTTTGACCTCACCTTTGACGCCGAAGGGCCGCTCGATCTTCCCGATCGTGACTCGATCTTCCTGCGTGGTCGTCACGAACTATGCGTCCTTCTTCTTTGCGTTTTTCTCCGCTTCAAACTGCTTCCACAGCCCCGAGCGACGGAGCAACGTCCTCACAGTGACCGTGGGCTGCGCACCTTGGCGCAGCCAGGTGAGGACCCGGTCTGGCTTCAATTCCGGAAGCCCCGCCTGCTTCAGAGGATCGAACGTCCCCAAAATCTCCAGAAACCGCCCATCGCGCGGCATGCGGGAATCCGCCGCCACCACGCGGTAAAGCGGCCTCTTGTGTCGCCCTGTTCTCGTCAATCTCAAATGAACGGCCACTATCTTCCTCCTTCGTCAGTCAGGTTTGGTTCAGGTTGAGCACCCGAGGAAGCCGGTGACGAGCGGCTTCAGCCGCGACCTCAACCTGGACTCCCGTGTTTACATCGACCGCAACAACTGCGCCAATTGCCTCCGGCCTCCGGCTCCGGTCATGGCCTTGGCGATCTTGCGCGCAGAGAGAAACTGCTTGATGAGCCGGTTGACTTCCATCACGCTGGTTCCACTGCCGCGGGCAATCCGTTTCTTCCGGCTTCCATTGATGAGCGTGTGATCGCGCCGCTCCCGCATGGTCATGGAATCGATGATCGCCGTCACCCGCTTCATCTCCCTCTCCGGAACCTGGCCCTCCATGGCACCGCGGAGTTTTTGCCCGCCGGGCAACAGGCTGAGAATCTGGTCGAGGGATCCCAGTTTATTCACCTGCCCGAGTTGCGCCCGGAAGTCTTCCAGCGTGAACGTGTTGCTCGAGAGCCGCTTCTGAGCTTCCTCGGCCTGCTCTCGTGTGAACGTTTCCTGGGCCTTTTCGATCAATGACAACACATCGCCCATCCCGAGAATACGGGACGCCATGCGATCCGGGTGGAACAATTCCAGTGCGTCCAACCGTTCCCCCACGCCGAGGAACTTAATGGGCTTACCCGTCACGGCTCGAATGGAGAGCAGGGCTCCCCCGCGCGCATCGCCCTCGACTTTGGTGAGAATGACCCCGGTGAGCCCAACACGCTGATCGAACTGCGCCGCCATGTTCACGGCGTCCTGACCCGTCATGGCATCCGCGACAAGAAGGACTTCCGAAGGTTGCACCGCCGACTTTACCGCGACCAACTCAGCCATCAACTCGTCATCGACGTGGAGGCGCCCTCCCGTGTCCAGGACGACCAGATCAAAGCCCTGATCGCGACCTCGCTGCACTCCTGCCCGGCAAATCCGAACGACGTCCTGCTCGGTGGCACCGGCCTGATCAAGACGATGCACATCGATTCCCAGTTCCCGGCCGAGACTTTCCAGTTGGTCGCCGGCCGCAGGTCGGCGAGGGTCAGCCGCCACGAACAGCACGCGTTTTCCATGATTCTTGAATAGTTTGCCGAGTTTCCCGCACGTCGTGGTCTTGCCGGCTCCCTGCAATCCCACCATCATCACGACCGTCGGAGGCATGGATGCGAGCGCCAAACCGGCTTTCTCGCCGCCCATCATCGATCGGAGTTCGTCCCACACGATCTTGACGACCTGATGACCGGGAGTGAGGCTTTGCAGCACCTCCTGCCCGAGGGCCTTCTGCCGCACCCGCTCAATGAAATCCTTGACAATCTTGAAGTTCACATCCGCCTCGAGCAGGGCGCGGCGAACTTCTTTCAAGGCCTCCGAAACATTCTCCTCGGTGAGCACACCGGTGCCGCGGAGTCTCTTCAGGATGGCTTCGAATTTTTCGCTCAATGCATCAAGCATGATCTTGACAAATAAAAAGGCAATCGAAGTTATGTGAGAATATCTCCGATCGCCTCGTAAAACCTAGGAAAAGAGCATCGGGCAGTCTAAAGGACGACCCCGGGGAAGTCAAGGGAGTCGGAGCAGCATTTTATTGACATGCCGAGAACCTTCCGATATGGTCCTCCTCGAGATTAGCTGCGCGTGTTCAACGAGTTATGAGGTCTGTGAGTGAGAAAATCTCCCCTCCTCCTGCTGATCTTTCTCTTCATTGGTGGATTGCTGGGCGGAATTCTCGGAGAGATTCTTCAATTGATGGCGCCCAAGGGCACAATTCAGACCTTTTTCACGACCAACGCCACGCCAGGCATTAGTCCTCCGCTGACGATCGATCTGATTCTTCTGAAAATCACCCTGGGGTTCAGTTTCAAAGTGAGCCTCCTCAGCGTCCTGGGGATGCTGCTCGGCATCTATCTGTACAAGAACGTTTGACCGTCCTTGACTACTGCGGACGTATCTTGGCCTGCTAACTTCCCGCTTTGATTTCCAGTTCTTTCAACTTCAGCGATCGTATCCGGTTGCGCAGGGCAGCAGCCCGTTCGAACTCCAAGAGTTTCGCGGCTTCCTTCATTTCGCTCTCCAGGCGTCGAATCACCGTCTCGAGACCTTCGTCCTCCGGATACGACGTGACGGCCTCTGCCACGAGTTCGAGTTGTTCTTCCTCGACATCCGCGGTCCCATAATCGAGCACCGGGATCCCTTTGACAATGCTGGCCGGCACGATGCCGTGCGAGGCATTGTAGGCCGCTTGAATGTTGCGCCGTCGGACCGTTTCATCGATGGCCGCTTTCATCGAGTCGGTGACGATGTCGCCGTACAAAATCACGCGGCCGCGGACGTTTCGGGCCGCCCGTCCGGCTGTTTGGATTAGGGCACGATACGACCGCAAGTATCCCTCCTTGTCGGCATCCAGGATCGCGACGAGACTCACCTCCGGAAGATCCAAGCCTTCGCGCAGGAGATTGATCCCCACCAGCACATCGAAGAGACCGCGCCTGAGGTCCCGCACGATTTCGGCCCGCTCCAAGGTCTTGATGTCCGAATGCAGGTATCGAACCTTAATGCCGAGTTCATGGTAGTACTCGGTCAAATCTTCAGCCATACGCTTGGTCAACGTGGTGACGAGCACTCGTCCACCCTGCGCGATCTCTGTTCGCACCTCCCCGAGCAGGTGATCCACCTGTCCTTTGGCTGGCTTCACTTCGATCATGGGATCGAGCAGGCCGGTCGGCCTGATGATTTGTTCGACGACCTCCCCCTCGGTGTGCTCCAGTTCGTAAGGGCCCGGCGTCGCGGAGACGTACAGGACCTGGTTCAGAGACTTCTCGAATTCGTCGAACTTCAGCGGACGGTTGTCCACCGCCGACGGCAAGCGAAATCCGTAGTCCACCAGCGTTTTCTTCCGTGAGTAGTCACCTTCATACATGCCTCCGACCTGCGGAATGGTGGCATGGGATTCGTCCACGATGAGGAGAAAATCCCTGGGAAAGTAATCGAGCAATGTCGGAGGCGGCTCGCCGGGCGCGCGCCCGCTGAGGTGACGGGAATAGTTCTCAATGCCGTGGCAATAGCCCATGGCGCGAATCATTTCGAGATCGAATTTGGTTCGCTGTACGAGCCGCTGGGCCTCCAAGAGCTGGTTGGTGCTCTTGAAGTAGGCCACCCGCTGGTCGAGTTCCTCTTCAATGCCCGTGATGGCGCGTTCATAGCGGTCGGGGGCGATGAGGTAGTGCGTGTTGGGATACACGGCGAACTTGGGAAGCCTTCCCAGCGACTTGCCGGTCAAGGGATCGATTTCGTGGATCGCATCGACGACGTCGCCGAACAATTCGATGCGGACGGATCTGGCCTCCTGCGACGCGGGAAAGATCTCGATCACATCGCCCCGCGCGCGAAACGTGCCGCGATGAAAGTCGATATCGTTGCGCGCATACTGAATTTCGACGAGCTTCGACAGAATTTTTTCCCGGCGAATCTCCATTCCCTCTTCCAGATACAACAGCATCCCATGGTAGACCTCCGGAGACCCGAGCCCGTAGATACAGGAAACGGAGGAGACGATCAGGACGTCATTGCGCTGGAGGAGCGCGGTCGTCGCGGCATGGCGCATCTGGTCAATCGCGTCGTTGATCGAAGCATCCTTGGCGATATAGGTATCACTCTGCGGAATGTAGGCTTCCGGCTGATAGTAATCGTAGTAGCTGACGAAATATTCGACGGCATTGTGAGGGAAAAACTGCTTGAACTCTTGGTAGAGCTGTCCGGCGAGGGTTTTATTGTGAACGAGGACCAGCGTAGGCTTTTGCACGCGCGCCACGACGTTCGCCATCGTGAACGTCTTGCCGGACCCCGTCACGCCGAGCAAAGCCAGATGCCGTCGGCCGTCCCGGATACCGGCCACAAGTTTCTCGATAGCCTGTGCCTGGTCTCCGCAGGGTTCGAACGGGGCGACCAATTGGAAGGGCGGCATAAGACGGCTCCTGGCCGGTTACTTTACCACGTCGGGTGAACGCCTTCATGAGGTGCCGCATCGCGCCCGTCAGACGATCGTTCGCGATGCGTTCCTCCACGGCCAAGCGAATCTAGCGTCCGAAAGCCTTTTGCCTGTGCGCCGGCGTATGGCGGCGCTCGACGGAATCAGCCGTTCTTCCGTCTCGAAAGCCTCTCGTCCCCCGCTCGGAGGAGTGCTGATGGGAACGGCGAGCGAAGGCACGAGGGTCGTCGTGCGGGAGGGAAGCGGTCGGAGGCAACGCCGCCATCTCGGGAAGGGGAAGCCTTGTCGTTTGAATCCGCAGGTGTTTGGTCATGCGGATATAGTTCTGCTCTTCAGCATGGGAGAGGATGAGGTACGTGGCGCCTTCTTTTTCGGCCCGGCCGGTCCTGCCGGCGCGATGCACATATGAATTGGGATTGGTCGGCAACTCATAGTGGATGACCTGCGCCACATCCGGAATGTCGAGACCTCGCGCCGCCACGTCGGTGGCCACCAAGGACCTGATTCTGCCCGCTCGGAAGGCGCTGAGCGTGCGTTCACGTTGAGCTTGGCTGTGATTGCCCGTGATCGATCCTATGGAGGCAGCCTCGCCCCCCAACTTGGCCGCCAGCCGCCGAACCTTGTATTTCTGATCGCAGAACACCATGGACCGTTCGCCGACTTTCACCCGCTGCAGAAGCGTATGAACCAGTTGTGCGCGGGACTGTTCACTCTCGATCAGATAATACGCGTGCGTGATCGTGGCGGGACTGCTGATTCCGGGATCGACCGAAATCTTCACCGGATTTCGCAGCATGCTTTGCCCAAGTCGCTGAATGTCCGGTGAGAACGTGGCGGAGAAGAGCAGCGTCTGCCGGTTACGTGGCAGAAGCAGAAGAATTCGTTGGATATCGCGAAGGAAGCCGCGGTCCAGCATTTGATCCGCCTCATCCATCACCAGCCAGGTGACGGAGCCGAGCCGAAGATGCCCGGATCCGGCCAAATCCAGTAAACGACCCGGCGTGCCTACGATGACTGAAGCCGGCCGGCGCAAGGCACGATAGTGCCGCTCAACCGGCGTGCCGCCGTACAAGGCAAGCGACGTAATCGAAGGCGGCGCATACTTCCGCAGCTCGGTTTCTATTTGAAGGGCGAGCTCCCGGGTGGGTGCGAGAACGAGGAATTGCGGATCACCGCCTCCCGCCGTCCCCTGCCCCAGCGCACGACCGAGCATGGGAAGCAGGAATGCCAAAGTTTTTCCGCTTCCCGTCTTGGCCTGCGCCATGACGTCATGTCCGGCGAGTATCGGCGGGATCGCAGCCTGCTGGATTGGTGTCGGCATGACGATGCCGGCTTGTTGCAGGCGATGAACAAGGGACGGGGACAAATTCATCTGAAC
>DASTSI010000094.1:0-15343 GCA_035760745.1 Nitrospira sp.
CGTGACTTGCGTTCGATTGTTTGCTGGAAGGTTTGGAAGAAGAAGGAGCGTTGGTTGCGGGGGAAGGATTTGAACCTTCGACCTTTGGGTTATGAGCCCAACGAGCTACCAGGCTGCTCCACCCCGCGGCCGGAATCTAACAAAGCGTTTAACGGCAAGTCAAGCAACGCGGCTCTCCTGTTGCAATCGCTGGATGCCGATGTTAAAGCCAACACATGCGGATCGTCTTCATGGGAACCCCGGAGTTCGCCGTGCCGTCTCTTGAAGCGTTACTGAAGTCTGCAGACCCGGTTGTCGGCATCGTGACGCAGCCGGATCGTCCCCGAGGCCGAGGCCTGAGCTTGATGCCCTCACCGGTGAAGCGGGTGGCGCAGCGGGAGGGAATTCCGCTCCTTCAGCCGACGAAAATGAAGGATCCGGACTTCCTCCGCGCGCTGGCCGACTGGAAACCGGATGTGATCGCCGTGGCTGCGTTCGGCCGGATCTTGCCGCCCACGGTTCTCAGCCTTCCTTCAAAAGGATGCATCAACGTTCATGGATCATTGCTCCCCAAGTATCGGGGGGCGGGGCCGGTCCAGTGGGCCATTATTAATGGAGAAACGGAGACCGGCATCACCACCATGCTTATGGATGAGGGAATGGACACCGGCGCCATCCTGCTCCAGGAAGCAATGCCGATTGGACAGGACGATACGGCCGGTTCTCTTTCGGCAAAATTGGCCGAACTGGGCGGCAGACTACTCGTGAGAACCCTGGAAGCATTGAAGGCCGGCACGCTCGTGCCCCGCGCGCAAAATCACGCTCAGGCGACCCTGGCGCCTCTGCTCAAGAAAGAAGACGGCCTCCTTGATTGGACGCTCCCCGCTACCTCATTAGTCAATCGGATCAGAGGGCTCACTCCATGGCCCGGGGCCGTTTCGTTTTACGGGGACGAACGCTGGACGATTTTGAAGGGTGTCGCTTCTAGAGATTCCTCCACGGAGGCTCCGGGCACGATCACGGCCGTCACAAGACAAAGCATTTGCGTGCAAACGGGTGATGGAATCTTAGCGATCACGGAACTCCAACCGGCAAACGGTCGTCGAATGAGGGCGTCGGACTATCTTGCAGGGCACCAGCTAGACGTGGGACGCAGACTCGCCAGCCAGCCGGATCCGCGCTAGTCCTCGTGGCCCTCCTGCCATATGGCATCGATCCCTCCCCTTGAGACGTTTCCTTCCTCGGCTCGCTCCATGGCGTTATGGGTGTTGGTCCGGACCGTACAATCTGACGACGCGGCCGATGTGCTGCTCGATCGCGCCCTTCGCCGCTCTTCACTCGACGTCCGGGATCGCGGACTTGCGGTTGAATTGGCTTACGGGGTTCTGCGCCGCATGGCGACGATCGATTGGTCGCTTCAAGGAGTCGCGGACAGGCCGCTCCCGCGGCTGCCCGTCTTAGTTCTGATGATCCTTCGACTGGGCGCGTACCAGATTCTTTTTTTGAACAAGATCCCCCCCTCCGCTGCTGTCAATGAATCTGTGAAGCTCGCACAAGCATTTCGAAGAACGTTGTTACGCGACTGGAGCGGCTTCATCAATGCGGTGCTTCGGTCATTGTTGCGCCGACCGGCACCAGACTTGCCAACGATAGAAAGCGAGCCCGTCCAAGCCCTCGCTGTCCGGAACTCGATTCCGAAATGGCTGGCCGCCCGATGGATTGAGCGCCACGGCATCACGGAAGCTCAACTCCTAAGCGAACGCTCGGCGGCGACGCCGCCCCTCTGCCTTCGAGTCAATCGACTCCGAACGACAAGGACGGCCTTGCTCGATAAGCTGGAGAACGCAGGTGTCGACGCGAAACCAACCGCCGTGAGTCCCGTCGGCGTCATTGTCAAAGCAGCCGGAACGGTGCCGTCGCTCCCTGGCTTTCAAGAGGGTGAGTTTTATGTCGAAGATGAGGCCGCACAATTGATCCCTCCTCTCCTCGACCCACAGCCCGGTGAGGTAGTGCTCGATGCCTGCGCGGCTCCGGGAGGCAAGAGCACACATCTGGCGGAATTGATGCTGGATCGGGGAGTCATCGCCGCGGTCGATCGCAAACAAGAACGTCTCGCACAGTTACAGGCGAATTGTGCCCGTCTCGGAGTCGGTATTGTTCGGCCGATTCTCCACGACATTCGGCAAGCATCCCAATCATTGCCTTCCCTCCATACCAAGCTCGGCTTGCAGGACGGCTTCTTCGATCGCATCATGGTCGATGCCCCATGCAGCGGACTGGGAGTGCTGCGCCGCCACCCCGAGGCGAAGTGGCGCAAGCGGGCTGATGCCTTCTCGAGACATCAACGCGTGCAACTCCAGATTCTCGACGCGGTGGCCCCGTGCTTGCGGCGCGGCGGCGTGCTGGTCTATAGTACCTGTTCGACGGAACGAGAAGAGAACGAGGAAGTCATCGCACAGTTCTGCCGCAACCACGCGGACTTTCGTCGCGAATCTGTCTCACCCTGGCTGCCCTCCTCAGCGCGGAGGTTCCTAACCGCCCAAGGAGACCTCTCGACGAGAGACAATCAGGAATCAATGGATGGCTTTTACGCCGCCCGCCTTGTAAAGGACGACTGATGACGCAACAGGTGCTCATCGCGCCCTCCATCTTATCGGCCGATTTCGCGCGTCTGGCCGACGAAGTCGCGCAAGTCGAGCGGGGCGGCGCGGATCTTCTCCATGTGGATATCATGGACGGGCATTTTGTCCCAAACCTGACGGGAGGCCCTTCCGTCGTCGAAGCCTTGAAAAAGGTCACCAAGTTGCCGCTCGATTGCCATCTGATGATGACCAACCCAGACGCCTTTATCTCTGAATTCGCCGCGGCCGGCGCCGACTATCTGACCGTGCATGTCGAAGCGTGTCCGCACTTACACCGCACGGTCCAGACGATCAAAGAGCGAGGCGTCAAGGCGGGCGTCACCTTGAACCCCGCCACGTCGCTCCATACCCTGGATGAGATTCTGCCGGACGTCGATCTCGTGCTGATCATGTCCGTGAACCCGGGATTCGGGGGTCAGACCTTCATCTCTTCCTCTCTGGAGAAAATTGCGGCAGCCAGGCGTATGTTGGATCGGCGGGGAATTCGAGCGCTGCTCGAAGTGGACGGCGGCATCAAGGTGGACAATGCTGCGCAGATCGTGGCCGCCGGTGCCAACGTGCTGGTCGCCGGTTCGGCCGTATTTTGCAGCCCGAACTACGCTTCGACAATTTCTGCCCTCCGTGCTGCCGGACAACCAGCCTCCGCTCACCGATAGAGCGCTCGGTGAACATTACCTCCCTCATCGACAGCCTGCACCCTTTGGAAATCAAGGTCTTGGCTGCCTTTGCAAATCCCGGCGTCGAGGCGCTCGACACCGAACAACTTGCCCGAGCAACTGGCCTGGAGCCCTCTCAAATCAGCATGGCGGTGGAATGGCTCCTCGCAAAGTCGCTGCTCACGATTCAGCAAGAAGTCGTGACGCCGGTCGTGTCGCTGACGAAAATCGGTGAACAGTACTTTGAGCGGTATTCGCCCATCGAACGGGTCTTGTCCATCGCGCGGGAAGCGGCCGCCGCCGGAAAGCGTCTGACGATTCAGGATATTCAAGCGCAGGAGGACTTAGCAGCCTCGGATGTGAGCGGAGCCATCGGCTGCCTGAAAAAAGAAGGCGCGCTCTTAATTATTCAAGGTGGCTGCCTGGAGCCGACCGGACGCCCGAGTCAGACGGCAGAAACGATGCGAGAACTGCTCCACGTCCTGCATGCCGGCGCCCGAGAGTTGCAGAGCTTTTCCGAGGGGCAGCAGCGGATCATCCAGACCTACTCGGTAAAACGAGGAAACACCAAGGAACCGTTCCGCGTCGACGATCGCGTGACCCGTCGCTTGAAACTCACCGAGGCTGGAGCGGAAGCGGGACGGCAACTCGCCCGGCAAGACTCCGCCGAAGAAGTCTCTCAGCTGACGCCGGAGTTGCTTAAGGACGGAGCATGGAGGTCCAAGCGATTTCGAAAGTACACGATCAGCCTCCGCGCGCCGCGTATCGCACCGGGGAAACGGCATCCCTATCGGGAGTTTCTCGATACGGTGAAGACGAAGCTCGTCAGTATGGGGTTTCAGGAAATGCGGGGCCCCTTGGTCGAGACGGAATTTTGGGACATGGATGCGCTGTTCATGCCTCAATTCCACCCCGCCCGAGACATTCATGACGTCTACTTTGTGAAAGACCCCAAGCTCGCCAAAGCACTGGAAGAGCCGTTCCTCTCGCGTGTGAAAGAGGCGCATGAACGCGGGGGACAAACAGGATCGACCGGCTGGGGCTATCGCTTCGACCCGGAGCGCGCGAGCCGGCTGATTCTGCGCAGTCAGGGGACCGCAGTGTCGGCGCACACCCTGGCGTCCGGCCCGTCGATCCCGGGGAAATATTTCTCCATCGCCCGATGTTTCCGGTATGACCAGGTCGATGCAACTCATGCGACCGATTTTTTCCAGGTCGAAGGAATCGTGCTGGGCGAGGATATCAACTTTCGGACGCTGCTGGGTCTGTTGGACTTGTTCGCGCGCGAGGTGGCCCAAGCAAAAGAGGTGAAATTTCTTCCCGCGTATTTCCCCTTCACCGAGCCCTCTGTCGAACTTCATGTCCGACATCCCCGGCTCGGCTGGATGGAGCTGGGGGGAGCCGGCCTGTTCAGGCCTGAAGTGTCCCTCCCGCTCGGCGTGACGGTGCCAGTCATCGCCTGGGGGCTCGGACTCGATCGCATGGCGATGGTCGCCCTCGGCATCCACGATATTCGAGAATTGTTCACCGACAATCTCGATTTGATCCGTTCAACCCGCGGGGCAGTGTAACTCATGCCCACGATCACGATTTTTAAGCAGGATCTGGAAGCCTTGTTGACCGCGGACTCGGCCGACGCACCGTCGCTGACTGTCGATCAACTCGAAGAGTCGCTCATGCTGGTGAAGGGAGAGCTGAAGGGACATAACGCCGAAACCGGCGAACTGCGGGTTGAGTTGCAAGACAGCAACAGACCCGATCTTTGGTGCTGCGAGGGGATCGCGAGACAAATCCGCACGAAGCGAACAGGGCGACCGCCTCGTTACGATTTTTTATCGCTCCGAGACGATCCGAAGAAGCGGGTGGTGGTGTCTCCGGGACTTGAAGCGATCAGGCCGTACGTGGCGGCTTGTGCTGCAATCGGGTATCGGGTGACGGACCATGGCCTTACTCAACTCATACAGACCCAGGAAAAACTCGCGGATATTTTCGGCCGGAAGCGTCGGACGGTCTCGATCGGACTCTATCGACTTCAGGCAATCGAATTTCCCGTCAACTATGCAGCCGTCAACCTGGAGAGTGCCCGGTTCACGCCCCTCGGCATGGACACCGTGATGACCCTCGCGGAAATACTGCTGGTGCACCCCAAAGGCCTGGAGTTCGGCGGTCTTCTGAGCGGTCATGACAAGGCTCCCCTCCTGACCGACGCGAAGGGACGAGTGCTCTCCTTTCCGCCCATCATCAACAGCCGGGAAGTCGGCGAAGTCCGGATCGGCGACGATGCGCTCTTCATCGAAGTCACCGGGACGGATTTGCCGATGGTCGTGCTGACCTTGAACATTCTGGCGGCGAACTTCACGGATCGCGGCGCCACCATTGAACCCGTTCAGGTCCTGTATCCCTGGAAAACGGAACTGGGAGATCATGTAACGACGCCTCGAGATCTTGGAGAGGACCGGTCGGTGCCCCTGGCGACGATTCAGCAGGCACTCGGGCAGGCACTCGACGGCGAAGAGGTGACCCAGGCACTGACGACGTACGGGTACACGGCCACACTGGCCAAGGACCAAATTATCGTCCGTCCCCCCATCTACCGGCACGATTTCATGCACGCCATGGATGTCGTCGAAGACGTGGCCATCAGCCGGGGATTTCAGGAATTCCTTCCCGTCATGCCGTCGCAGTTTACCGTCGGAGGATTGT
Source organism: Nitrospira sp. (assembly GCA_035760745.1). Taxonomy (GTDB): domain Bacteria; phylum Nitrospirota; class Nitrospiria; order Nitrospirales; family Nitrospiraceae; genus Nitrospira_C. The sequence goes on from DASTSI010000094.1 coordinate 5,981, forward strand.
CTCCGATCGAGACATTGTCCGATCGGGTGAGGGATTTGCTCGTCGGCATGGGCTTCCAGGAGATCGTCTCGAATATCCTCAGCTCCCCGCACCTCCTGTCGGATGCCATGCGTCTGAGCGAAACCGACTGGGGTCGCGTCGTCGAGATTGAGAATGTCATGTCGCAAAACTTTTCCGCCTTGCGGCAATGGATGATCCCCTCACTGTTGCGCGTGGAGGCCGCATCCAGCCGGGCGTTTTATCCCCATAGATTGTTCGAGGCAGGAGAGGTGGCGATTCCCGATTCCGCTCACATCTTGGGCTCGCGGACCATGATCGTCGCCGCCGCCATGATTGCGCACGCTGATGCACACTTTTCGGAGATGCATTCCTGCCTGGATGCACTGTTCTATTATCTCGATCGCCGCTATCGACTCGAGCCCATCCAGCACCCGTCCTTTTTAGAAGGACGAGCTGGACGGGTCGTCTTGGAAGGTGGACCGGCTCTCGGAGTGATCGGGGAGATTCACCCAGAAGTGCTCGAACGATGGCAAATCACGGTTCCCGTGGTCGCGTTCGAAGTCGATCTCACGACACTCGAAGGAAAGAAATAACCAGGCCTTTCGCGGCCCGACGTCAAAAGGCTCCGTCAGGCGCCGGCCGGTGCCGCCTGCTGCTTCACCAAGCTGATCAAGTGCTCAAATCCGCTGGCGTCTCTGATCGCCATATCGGACAACACCTTGCGATCCAACAGCACTTCGGCCTTCTTCAACCCGTTCATGAACCGGGCATAGGAAAGGCCCTGTGCCCTGACGGCCGCGCTGATTCTGGCGATCCAGAGTCGACGAAAATCGCGCTTGCGGTTTTTTCGGCCCGTATAGGCATACTGCTGTCCCTTGTCGACGGATTCCGTGGCAGAGCGAAAAAGCCGGCTCTTCGCTCCGTACTGTCCTTTCGCCAATTTAATACGCTTCTTCCTTCTCGCCCTCGTTTTCGGACCGCCTTTGACACGTGGCATCGCTCCGCTCCTTTCCTCACCCTGGTCTTGTCGCTAACGTGAAGCCATGACAATTGGAAGGACCTCAGACGGGCTACGTCTAAGACTGTTCCAACCCAATTGACGCTCTATTTATACGGCAGCAATCGGCGGAGTGCGGCTTGCCTGGTAGGATCCACGACCACCATGCCGCTCAGCCGGCGTTTGCGCTCGCGATTCTTGCTGGTCAGAATGTGTCGCTTGCCTGCCTTTCTGCGCAAGAACTTCCCGGTCCCCGTCCGCTTAAACCGCTTGCTGGCCCCGCTATGTGACTTCGCCTTCATGGTCGTGCATCCTTTGGCTGAATCATTAGTTCTTCGGGGCCACAATCATGATGAGACTGCGCCCTTCCATCCGTGGAGCATATTCGATCGTCCCGGCTTCGGAGAGCTGCTCGATGACGGCATTCATCACCGTACGGCCCATTTCCTGGTTCGCCATCTCCCTTCCTCTATAGGTCAACGTCACCTTTGTCTTATTGCCCTCTTCCAGGAAGGACTTGATTTGACGGACTTTGATCTCAAGATCATGTTTGTCCGTTCGGGGCCGCAACTTGATTTCCTTGACCTGCGTCGATTTCTGATGGCGCCGATTTTGATGATCCTTCTTGCTGAGCTCGTACTTGTACTTCCCGTAGTCCATGATGCGGCAGACAGGAGGGACAGACGTTGGTGCGACTTCGACCAAATCGTAGCCGCTCTCTTGCGCCTGTCGGAACGCTTCAGGGGTGGGAAGAATGCCAAGCTGCTCACCTTCAGGCCCGATCACTCTCACCTCGCGGACTCTGATTTCGCGATTTACGCGTAATTTAGGAACGATAGGCCACCTCTCATGATGATAGGGGTGATAAGGGTTGAACGGTTTGGGATACCTCAGCCTTTAACAGGTCGATGGCACTTGCAATGGTCATCGAGCCCAAGTTGGCTCCGCTCCGTCCCCTGACGGAGAGGGTCCGGCTCTCGACTTCCCGATCTCCGGCCACAAACATGAATGGGATCTTGGCTTTTTCGGCCTCGCGGATCTTAAACCCAATCTTTTCGTTTCGCAGATCGCCCTCGACTCTGAATCCGGCTGCTTTCATCTGTCCGACAACGCCCGCGACGTAGTCTCGCTGTTTGTCCGTAATCGCCATCACGACGGCCTGAACAGGCGCAAGCCAAACTGGAAACGCCCCTCCGTAGTGCTCGATCAGGATGCCGAAGAAGCGCTCGATTGACCCTAACAAGGCGCGATGGATCATGATCGGTTGATGGGCCTTTCCATCTTCACCGATGTAACTTAATTCGAATCGCTCGGGGTTGTTAAAGTCTACCTGCACGGTCGAACACTGCCACGACCGGCCGAGCGCATCCTTGATCTTAATGTCGATCTTCGGACCATAGAATGCCCCGCCTCCCGGGTCCAGATGGTAGGCGACGGCTCGGTTCTTCAAAGCCGCTTCCAGCGCGCTGGTCGCCAAGGCCCACACCTCATCGGTTCCCACAGCCTCCTTCGGCCTGGTCGACAGAAACACCTCGAACTCATCGAACCCGAAAGTCCGGAGCATAAAGAAGGTGAAGTCAAGGACCCGGCTCACCTCTGCTTCGATCTGGTCCGGGCGGCAAAAGAGGTGGGCATCGTCCTGTGTGAACCCTCGGACCCGCAAGAGCCCGTGAAGGACTCCCGTGCGTTCATAGCGATAGACGGTACCCAGCTCGCCATAGCGGATCGGCAGGTCTCGATAACTGCGAAGGTGCGATTTGTAAATCATGATGTGGTAGGGACAGTTCATCGGCTTCAGTTGATACTCACTGCCCTCTACCTTCATCGGTGGAAACATGTTGTCGCGGTAAAAATCGACGTGGCCGCTCGTCTTCCAGAGATCCAGGCGTGCCACGTGCGGCGAATAGACGAGCTCGTAGCCATCCTTGATGTGCTGTTCGCGCCAGAAATTTTCGATGAGGAGCCGGATCGCGGCGCCCTTCGGATGCCAGAGGACCAGGCCCGGGCCGATTTCATCCTGGATCGTGACGAGGTCCAACTCCTTCCCCACCTTCCGATGGTCACGCCGCTTGATCTCCTCGAGACGCGCGAGATGCGCGTCGAGCTCAGCTTGGCTGGGGAACGAAGTTCCGTAGATCCGCTGGAGCATCGGGTTGCGCTCGTCGCCTCGCCAGTATGCTCCGGCCGTATTCAAGAGCTTCAAAGCCCCGATGCATCCCGTCCTGGGAAGATGCGGGCCACGACACAGGTCGACAAAATCCCCTTGAGCATAGACCGAGATCGGCTCCTCCTCAGGAAAACCGTCAATCAATTCGACTTTGTATGCCTCACCACGGGACTTGAAGAAGTCAAGAGCATCGCGCTTGGACAGCTCCCGCCGGCTGATCGGCAGGTCGCGCTTGATGATCTCGCGGGCCCGAGCCTCGATTTTTTCAAGATCCTCGGGGGTGAACGTACGTTCGAAGGCGAAGTCGTAATAGAAACTATCTTCCAACGCGGGGCCGATGGTCAATTGAGCGCTGGGGAACAATTCCTTCACCGCCTGCGCCATAATATGGGTGCTGCTATGGCGATAGACGTCGCGCCCTTCAGCGCTGTCGAATCGAACGGGCTCAATGATCGCGTCCTCGGCCAGCGGCCTTGAAAGATCGACAACCTGACCATTGACTTTTGCCGCTAAAACATCAGTGTCCAGGACTCCGAACGCGGATAACGCCGCGCCGGCCGTCTCGCCGGCGTTGAGGTCACGGCTTCGGCCATCTTTCGTCGTAATCTTCATAGGTTACGCTGGTACAATTTCGGCTCAAAATAACAAAGGCACCCGCCTCCAAGAGGCAAACGGATGCCCTCCGCAAGGTGGTAGGCGCGGACGGTCTTGAACCGTCGACCTCTACCGTGTCAAGGTAGCGCTCTCCCCCTGAGCTACGCGCCTATCATCCGGATCGGCATGCTAATATAGCGGTAAGTTACGTGTCAAGAAACGCAAAAAGAGAAGGGGGTGCACAGATGTTCAATGCGCACCGCCTTCTCTTTCTTCGGATCCCGTCGCGAACTGTCCGGATCAGCGAACCGCCGACTTCAGGACCTTGCCCGCTGAGAACTTTGGAACTTTGGCTGCCGGAATGCGAAGCGTCTCGCCGGTTCTGGGATTGCGTCCGATACGGGCTTTCCGCCGGGAAATCGTAAAGGTACCGAAATTTACCAGCGAGACCCGTTGCCCCTTCTTCAGCGACGAGGTCACGGCGCCAGTAAAGGCTTGAAGCGCGTTGCCCGCCGCGACCTTCGTAATGCCGGCTGATGCGGCCATCTTGGCGATTAGCTCTTCCTTCGTCATCGTCCCCCTCCTGTCGTTAGTGTTGGTGAACCAACCAGTCGCTCCGAATCCTTGCCCACTTGCAGAGATCAGGCCTCCCGCACCGCAGCGATGCGACCACGTTTGATCGGAATGTGGAGCTCGTGAATTTTCTTCCGGAGCGTATTGCGATTCAAGCCCAGGAGCTCGGCAGCTTGTATTTGGTTTCCCTTCGTTTCCTGCAAGGCCCTGGCGATCAACGGACGCTCCACCGCGGAGATCAACATTGGATGCAGATTGCGACCCGAACCGTTCCTCATTCCTTTGACGAAGTCCCCCATTTTCCATTCCAGAAAATCTTCGAGTGAGGGAGCCGCTTGTCCGTTGATCCCCGCTTTTGGGCGATTGAGCGATTGCAAGAACTTTGACGTACGTTTCAACGTCGCTTTCGACCCGGCAATGAGGAGGGCATGGCTCGTATCGAGTTGAGCAGGGAGCGTCCCGGACTCCAGGGAGCCTGACTTCGTCTCGACGACGATCGCATCGTACTTTCGCTTCGCGAGGTCCTTGGTCAACGACGACGCGTCTCGAGCGACGATGACCGTAGCGTCTTTGAAGACCTGTCTGAGCTGGTTTTGAATATCTGCGTCGCTGCTCACCAAGAGCACACTGAAGAGTGAGGACGAGAGTGTCATGGCGGTGTCAGGTAAAGAAGAGGGGCGGATTATTGCCCAGAGCCACTTTTATGTCAACGAGGAAAATTTCCTGGGTGGAGTTCGACGCACAAAACATGGCGCCATGGAGACATCCGGTCTTGATCTTCATAATGTCCGATCTTCTTAAAGGAAGAGAGCCAGCCTTTGCGCTTTGAGCTTCCCGGAGCGTGTCGTCCAAAATTTCGCCGCGACACTGGGCGAAGCCCCAAGCACAAATCGATAAGTCGTAATGGTCGCATCACCGAGCCGCCCGAGATCGGCGAACAGTCGGAGGCAGAAAATGATGGCGGCGTGGGCGCAACGGTCCACCGAGTGGCGCTTGACAGGAGGCCTCCTCCCAGGTAGATAATGGCGTCAATTCCGACCGGAATACTACAGATAGGGGAAGATGAGGGTATCTCTGCGTTCCACATACGGGATTATGGCAGCGGTCGATCTCGCTCTACATGCGGGCACTTCGCCGGTGCAGGCGAAAGCCATCGCTCGGCGCCAGGGGATCCCGTCGAGATTTCTTGAACAGGTCCTGCATGCCATGAAGCACGCCGGTGTGATCTCCAGCCTCCGAGGGGCCCAAGGAGGATACGTGCTCACTCGTCATCCATCGGAACTCTCGCTTGCCGACATATTCGAGGCTCTTGAGACTCCCCGCTTTACCCGCCTCGGGGCGAACGGTCACTCTTCCTTGGCGAAGAAGACGAAGTCGCAGCTCTTGCTGGACAAGGTATGGGAACGAGTCCATGAGGCGGAACGGCAGGTCTTGGAACGGATTACCATCGAAGAATTGGCCGCGGAACTTCGCATGATCGAGCAGAAGAGTACGTTGATGTACCACATCTGATGTACCACATCTAAGGTGAACCCATGACTGTCAAAACATTGAGCCCATCTCCGGTTAAGATTCAACCGATCCCTCCAGCAATCGAGCAGGAGATCGAGGCCTTCGAGCAAGAAGCCAACCGCATGCTGTCCGGGGAAGTCGCCGCTGATCTCTTCAAACCCTTCCGCTTGCAGTACGGGATCTATGGACAACGACAGTCGGGGGTCCAGATGGTCCGTATCAAGATCCCTTTCGGAGGGCTGACTGCCGATCAACTGCGACGTATTGCCGAATCGGCCGAACAGTACGGAACGGCCGTCGGCCACGTGACGACCCGGCAGGATATCCAGTTGCATTTCGTCGAGCTCAAGAACGTGCCGACGATCATGCGCAGCCTGGCTGAAGTCGGGCTCACGACCCGGGAAGCCTGTGCCAACACCGTCCGGAATGTCACCGGTTGCCACTTGGCGGGAGTTTGCCGGGGCGAAATCTTTGATATCACCCCCTATGCGAAAACGGTGGCCTACCATCTGCTACGAAATCCGCTCAATCAAAGTCTTCCGCGGAAGTTCAAGATCGCCTTTTCCGGTTGTCAACACGATTGCGCCTTGACGCCGATCCACGATATTGGACTCCTCGCCGTGCAGCACAAAGACGGAAGGTTGGGTTTCCGCATGGTGGCAGGTGGCGGGCTCGGGTCCGCCCCCCGGGTCGCCCAAGTGCTGCGTGAGTTCACCCCGCCCGAAGAACTCATCCCCAGTATCGAGGCCGTCATTAAGGTCTTCGACTCACTGGGCAATCGCAAGAATCGTAACAAGGCCAGGATGAAGTTCGTCATCGACAAGCTGGGTTTTGCCGAGTTCAAGCGCCGGTGGGAAGAGGCCTACATCGCCATGGGCTATGAGCGACCGTCGCCGCAAAGCCTCACGGTCCTACAGCACCACGACGAGCCCGTGCCATTGATCATGCCGACCAAGAACGGCGCGAGCAGCAACAGCGGCCGTCTGAATGGGCACCACGAATCGCAATTCGAGATGTGGCAGCGCACGAACGTCGTGCCTCAGCGCCAAGAGGGCTACGTTACCGCGGCGGTGAAATTGTTCATGGGTGACCTCACATCGGATCAGATGCGGGCAGTCGCCGACCTCGCCGATCGGTACGCCAACGGCAACATTCGGACCACCATCAACCAGAACATGGTCATTCGATGGGTGCCGGAATCAAGGATTGCCGAGCTCTACGAGGACCTGACGTCCCACGGCCTCTCGGATCCCGGCGCCGAACTGGTCGAAGACATTATCGCTTGTCCGGGGACGGATACCTGCGGCCTCGGCATTACGTCGTCGAAAGGGCTGGCCCGCGCATTGGCCGAGGTTTTTCCCGCCGGCCGAGTGCCCGAGGATCTCAAGAACGTGAGCGTGAAGATCAGCGGATGTCACAATTCGTGCGCACAGCACCACATCGCGACGATCGGCCTTCATGGCGTCGGGAAACGCTTCGGCGACCATACCGCCCCGTTCTATGAGCTACATCTGGGCGGCAAGGTCAACGGCACCGCTAAGATCGGCCAGATGACGGTCAAATTGCCGGCGAAAGCGGTCCCCGCCGCGATCACGCATCTCATCGCGGTCTACCGCCGCGATCGTAGGCCTGGGGAAGATTTGCCCGCCTTCATCGAGCGCGTCGGAAAGCAGGCCCTGAAAGACGAGCTGATTCCCTATACAATCGCCCCGGCCTTCGCCGAGGATCCTTCCTTCTATTATGATTGGGAAGCCGAGGAGGAATTCGTCCTCGAGGATCTGGGCCCCGGCGAGTGCGCAGGGGGAGCGTTGGAGATGATCGAAAACGGCATTCTGGAAGCCGATCAGGAGCTTTATCAGGCGAAACTCCTCCTTGATAAGCATCAATGCCCGGTATCGGTGAACAAGTCGTATCGTGCCGTCCTCGCCGCGGCGAAAGCCCTGCTCGTCACAGAAGGGCTCGAGCCCTCCACCGACGCCGAGACCCTTTTCGAGTTTGAGCAACGTATCGCAAAGAAAGGAACCGTACCGGCGGTCTATCTGGACCTCGGCAAGCAAGTCGGTGACCTCGGCCCGAAAGAGACCACGGCGGAATTCGCGCGGGAGAAGCTGGCGTTTGCCAAAGGCTTTGTGGAGGCCTGCCGGGCGGCCACGGACAAGATGGGGAAGGATCTGAAATTGAGTCCGCTTTCCCACGAGTCTGAGATGCCGTCTGTCCCCTCTGTTACTGAGGCGCAAAAGACGAACTCAATCTCGACCGGTGCCCCGATCTATGATCTGCGCGGTGTAGCGTGCCCGCTGAACTATGTGAAGACGAAGCTCAAATTGGAAATGATGGACGCGGGCGAACGCTTGGAGGTGTGGTTGGACGCCGGTGAGCCGATCAAAAATGTCCCGATGAGCCTCAAGAATGACGGACATCTTGTGCATCTCCAAGAGGCGCTGGAGCCGGAAGCGGCACACTACCGCATTCTCGTCGAAAAGGTCGAATAAGGAAGCAAGTCGTTGGGCGGGGGCGGCAACGACGCCTGGGTGCCATCCCGAGTATGGGAGAACAACTGGAACGGACTCGTACCCGGTTCGGTCACGGATAACCGCGCACATGACGAACCCGTCCATCGAAGAAATCCAGGCTTGGGGAGAGGCGCTCGAGCAGAAGCAGCCGGACGAGATACTGGCTGCGGCAATCGCGCGCTACGTTCCGAGAATCGTGCTCGCTTGCAGTTTCGGCGCGGAAGACGTTGTGCTGGTGGATATGATTCATCGCCTCAATCCCGCTGTCCCCCTTTTCTATCTCGATACGGATTTCTTATTTCCGGAAACCTACGCCACAAGAGACCGCGTCATTGCGCAGTACAACCTCCAGCCGGCACAAGTCGTTCAAGTGAAATCCCTTCTCACTCCGGAACAACAGGCGCGAGAATTCGGGGACGCACTGTGGAGCCGCGATCCGGATCGCTGCTGTGAGCTTCGCAAGGTCGAGCCATTGACCCGCGTGCTGAAAGGCTATGACGCATGGATCACCGGCATCAGGCGGGACCAAGCGCCGACGAGAGCCAATGCCAAGACGATTGAGTGGGATCCCCGGTTTCATCTGGTGAAGATCAACCCGCTCGCCCGGTGGAGCTGGTCGGACGTATGGACCTACATCAGGATTCATGAAGTTCCGTACAACGAATTGCACGACCGAAACTATCCGAGCATCGGCTGCACGCATTGCACGAGTCCCGTCATGCCGGGCGAGGACCCCCGTGCGGGCCGATGGAAGAACCTGGCGAAGACGGAGTGCGGGCTCCACAAGGCGTAACGATGTCGATGCAGGAGTTCATCGCAAAAGTCGCCAAGGGCCAGAAAGCTTCGAAGGACCTCACGTGGGACGAAGCCAAGCGCGCGATGAAAGCGCTCATCGAAGGTCAAGCAACCGCGACACAGATTGGAGCATTCCTCGTGGCCATGCGCTTCAAAATGGAGTCAGTGACCGAACTGGCGGCCTTCACCGCTGCGGCTCGTTCCTACGTCCC
>DASTSI010000095.1:0-6663 GCA_035760745.1 Nitrospira sp.
CGCCCTTTGACTCCCCATTTTTTGTACAGCCGATACAGATAATTGCGGACGGTCTTATCGCTCAGGCCCAATTCTTTGCCGATCTCCTTGTTCGTCAATCCATTGGCCACTAGCGCCAAGACCCGCTGTTGCTGATGACTTAACCAGCGACCTCGCGCCTGCCGCCGTGCCCCGCGATGCCTACGGCGGACCATGAGGCCCAGAGCCGACGGAGGAACAACCACTTCCCCCCGGGCGACATTCTTCACGGCCGCGATCAGTTGAGGGCCACTGATATCCATCGTGAGATACCCCATGGCGCCGCACACGAAGGCCTCAGCAGGCATCGAATCCTCAGGAGAGGAGATGAGGAGAAGAATCGCTGTGTCGGGGAACTGTCGACGAATATGGCGACATACGACGGCCCCCTTGCCGTCTCGAAACCGCATATCGAGCACCAGCACATCAGGCCGATGCACAGCGAGCGCCGTTACGGCTTCAGCAATGGTGCCCGCATCAGCGACGACGCGGATGCTGGGGTCAGACTCGATCATCGATTTAATGCCCACGCGCACCATTTTGTGATCATCAGCAATGACCACGCGGATCCGGCGGCGGTTCTTCTTGAGAGCAAGCTCCATGATGTTAGAAATTCACATCTCGGACTCTACCACTTATTTCGTAAATTCCTATACGTCCAACTGACCCTCATCATGGCGCTGGCGAAGACAGGCACTCACGAGTGTTGGGGAAAAGTATAGATCAGCTCTGCGCGTTGTCTGTAAGCGTTGATGTACATTCCTGCTGCAATAAATACTAATCGTAAGAATACGAGTAGTAGTGAAGTCTTCGTAGAAGAACAATCACCCTCCACGAGTGGACGAGACTGCGTATCATTCCACCAAGCCCTCCTCGCTGGCATACCGGATCAGCTCGGCGAAATTTCGCACATCGAGCTTCTGAAGCAGTCGGCTTTTATAGGTACTCACGGTCTTCGCATCGATTCCCAGCTGTCTCGCAATTTCATTACCCCTCATCCCATTCGCAAAGTACGCGAGCACCTGCATTTCCCGATCTGACAGCACCGGACCAATGGATTCGCGCTTTCGTTGATCGCGTCCTCCTCGCAGCGCCTGCTTCACAGCCTGAATCAAGTCGATGGGAGACTGGTCCTTGGACACATAGGCCACCGCGCCCGCGCGAAGCGCACGGTCGGCATATTGCCGTTCCGAGAACATGCTGAATATGAAAATAGGAACATCGGGACAGCAGCCTCGTGCCTGCTTCAGCACGTCAATCCCATTCTGCCCCGGTAAATTGATGTCTAGGATTACAAATGCCCATAGAGACCCACAGACCGTCTCGGCCACCTTCTCTCTCCCGGAAGAAACTTCTATATCCAGTGACGGGAACGCGTGCTGCAGGAGATCGCGAATGCCGTCACGGACGATGGGATGATCGTCAATAACGAGTGCGCGTTTCATAGTCAACCTTATGAAGCATGGGAGCCGGACTCCCGGAGCTTCTTTCGGCGTCGATACTTGGACGTGGTGAGCGCGAGCTGCACGATGAGAAGGTGATTTTCGATGAAGATCTGCTCCTCCAGATCAACGGTCTCATCTTCCTTCAAAAGTTCCGCGAGTTTGATACTGTACTCGCCGTACTGTTTGACGAGAGTTTTCCACCGAGACATGGCGCCGCTACGCCTCCATATGTCAAGTCCCGGACGGTTATAAGCTTGTTCCCAATTTTGTCTATCAGAATTGGCCTACAAAGGCGCAATCTGTGTGCAGGTAAACCAACCGCTTGAACAAGTCGGCCCGCCCTTCCTTCTGGCTGTATGCGGGACTCTTTATCTTGACCCACGGCAGTTCGACACGATTCTCAGAGCAACTGTTGGCGCGTTTCGCCACGATACCCTCGAGATACAGCTGACAGGCCAACCGAAACACTTCCGTCCCCGCTCCTCTCGTATAATCCACTTACATCACATGGACTGAAGGCGCCGGCACAATCCGCTTGAGCCGCCCTTCCGTTTCACGAGTGGCAGCCGGCGTAGGTCTTCCCCGTTGAGCCACAGCAGATCAAAGGCGTAGTACTGGGCCTCATGCCGCCGTCTCACCATCGCCGCAAAGAGCGTCAAGCGCATCTGGTCTGACGGCGCGCAAGAGCTACCACTTTCTGTAAGCCCTTGTAATTTGATGTCACGTGTCGGACGGTGCAGGCGACTCATCCTATTGATTTTTTTGTACAGAGTCGGTGCTTGTAAGGCGAGGACCCTGGGTTCGAGTCCCAGGCGGCTCACCACCTAAATCAAGGGGTTACACACCTCGCTCCTTGGTTCCTTCGCGGATTGTGTCAAAATTGTGCCGAAACGTGACGAGTCTTCGAGGAATTTTTACGCCTTCTCGAAGGCTCTCAGGCGAGTGGTGCGCGTACCGTTGGGTCACGTGCTGAGTCTTGTGTCCGAGTAATCGCTAGACCTTGTATCGGTGCACCCCCCGTTGCACCAGCCTCGTGGCAAACGTATGACGCAGGTCATGAAACCGGAAATCCTGAGTGCCGCCGGGCCTCGCAGAATACCCCGACTAGAAACCGCGCACCTTAAGCGCAAATCACCGTCGTCGCGGGCATTTCGCTCTAGCTATTGCATTGCCAAACCGATGTTCCAGGGAGGAGGAGCATGACGGGGATGTTCCCAGTAGTATATGCCGTGAAGCGCAGTACCATAGCGTCTTACGTGCTCCCACGCTATGACAATCCCGAGATCTGCACCCATGAAGCCAATTTGTGAACGCCCCCACATCCATTGCTATGTGCGCACGCATCCTGTCGCCATTATCGGTGGCGTTCTCCACGAGAGCCACTTACAGACATCCGTCGGCACCCTCCACCAGGAAGCCTGCTAGCACGAGGAGAGACTATGGCGGCAGAGCTCAGACCGGCTGCAGATGAGGTCACGCAGCTGCAGCGGTGTATGAACGCTCTAGTCAGCACCCAAACGCTGGCCCCACTTTGGCGCGGTCAAGATTCGTCCCGTATTGTCAGGGGTCTGCTCGAAGTGCTCGTGAGTCTGCTTTCCCTGGACTTCGCGTATGCCCAGGTTGGCGATCCGACAGAGGCGATACCGAACGAGATGATCCAACTTCCCGAGCATGACATTGCAACTGTCGACCCACGCCAGATAGGTCAAGTCTTAACTCCGTTGTTGGGGGGGGGCGGCTTTGCAAATCCCGAATCCGGTGGGCAAAGGAGACATCTATATCACGTCCGTCCCCCTTGGACTTCAGGAGGAACTCGGAATTGTGGTGGCCGGCTCTGGGCGTGCCGATTTTCCGACACAGACCGACGTCGTCATCCTAGAAGTCGCCACGAGGCAGGCTGTCATGGCTTTGCAGGAAGCCCGACGATTAAACGGACAGAGGCAATCTTTCCCGGACGATCCTGAACGGATGATTGCCGGACGACTCGCGCAACTGACCGCGACCAACGAAGATCTTCACAAGGAGCTCGTCGAACGCAAGATGGAAAAGTCGCTATTTGAAAGTGAAGCTGGCTTCCGGGCAGTCCTGAACAACAGCCCCAATCCGATCTTTCTCAAAGATATGGAAGGCCGCTATCAGTTTGTTAACAAGATATTCGAAGAAACAGTCCGCCTCAGTCAGGAACAGATAAAAGGGAAAAAGGACGAGGAGATCTTCCCATCGGAACAGGCGGCCGCCCTTCGAGCCAACGATCTTCAGGTTCAACAGACCGGTCTGGCAATGACATTCGAGGATGTCCCTCTTCAAGGTGATGGCCCCCATACAAGCATAGTGCAAGAATTCCCAGTGCGCGACGAACATGGGATGATCTACGGGACCGCTGGCATCGTCATAGACATTAGCGAGCGCAAACACGCGTACGAGGAACTCAAGATCCTTAAGGACAAACTTGCGTATGAAAAGCAATATTTGGAAAGTGAAATTCGTAGCGAGCTGGGGTTTAAAGAGATTATCGGCCACAGCCAACCGCTGAAGGTGGTGCTCCGGCAAATCGAGAAAGTGGCGCCGACCGATACAACTGTGCTCATTCAGGGCGAGACGGGGACCGGCAAGGAACTCATTGCACGGGCAATTCACAACCTCAGCAAAAGGCGGGACAAAACCTTCGTCAAGGTCAACTGCGCGACGATCCCGGCCGGTCTCATGGAAAGCGAGCTCTTCGGGCATCAGAAGGGGGCCTTTACCGGGGCGATCATGCAGAAAGTCGGCCGCTTTGAGTTGGCTCATCAGGGCACGGTCTTTCTCGATGAAGTGGGTGAGATTCCTCCGGACCTCCAAGTGAAATTGCTCCGCGTGCTCCAAGAGCAAGAATTCGAGCGGCTCGGAAGCACCCGGACACAGCACGTGGACATCCGCGTATTGGCCGCGACCAATCGGGACTTGGCAGAGATGGTGGCGGAAAAGCAGTTTCGCAGCGATCTCTATTACCGTCTCGATGTCTTTCCGATCCGCGTCCCTGCTCTCAGACAACGCAGCGAGGACATCCCAGATCTAGTACGGTTTTTCACCAAGAAATATGCGCGCCAACTCAACAAACCCATTTCCCGCATTGCGGATGCGACCATGCATGCCCTATGCAGCTATACCTGGCCCGGGAACATCCGGGAATTAGAGAACATCATTGAAAGGTGCGTCATCCTGTCAGCCGGTGAGACGTTCGACCTCGACCAGCCGCTAACCGAATTCCGCGCTGATCACGAGACACTCCGGCACGCCACGACCCTCGAAGAGGCTGAACGAGATCTGATCCGTCGAACGCTCATAGAATGTCGCTGGGTTCTCAGCGGGCCGTGGGGCGCCGCCGCGAAACTGGGCATGAAGCGGACGTCCCTCCAATACAAAATGACGAAGCTCGGGATCACACGGCCACAGGGCAAAGCGAAGACATAATCGAAGTTACAGACAGGCTTCTGCCGGTCTTCCGGCAGGGCTGACGGCTATCGGGCATCACCGGCTCCCAGAGGCCGTATGTCATCGCCCCTTCCCGGAAGCTCCTCCGCGAAAGTCCTGAAATTTCCGTGACATCGCGCCCATGCGTGCGTCTGCAGTCTAAAGGAACACTCCTTGCCCTATTCCCACGGAAAGGCCGCGGATAGCAGGAGTATGAACATGTTCAATTCATTTACGAGGTGCCCTATGTCTCGTTATTCAAAGAGTGGCGCGCTTATCGCGGTTGTATTGATCTTGAGTCTTATCGTCCCCTCTTCGGCCACGTTTGCCGATGAACCAGGCAAGGCCAACGGGAAGACTAGTGCATCGCCTAAGGCCAAAGCGCAAACCGGACAGCAAGGCGGCGAACCGACAAAGGCCATTGAGAAAAAGCGCGACCCGAGCCGTCATCACACTCCAGACAGCAGTGCACAAATGACGTTGTCGGGTGCCAAGTACTATGTCGTCGGGCCGATTCAGAAGATCGAGGACAATTATTTTTATGTAAGGGATGAAGAACTCGACGAAGACGTCCGCCTCGTCATGGATGAGGGTTCAAAAGTGATCTGCACATACACGACGAGCGAAGGCACCGTTCGAGACTGTGTCTTATCCGTCGGGGACCGAGTGAAGGCCGAGGTCTCCGATTTGGGCACGGTCACCATGATCCGAGCACTGCCGCCCGAAGAGAAACTCACATCCGGAAAGACGACACGGCAGCTGATGGGTGACATCCGCAATATCGCCGGCCCAAACGGCGATTATGTCGTGGTGCCTGCTCTATTCGGCAGCATTCGTGAAGTCGATCCGCAGGGACCCACTCAGGTCAAAGATCCGAATGGGAAGCTTTTAGGCACGCTTTACAAGCTGGTCATCGATGGAGGTTCCGGACGCATTGTGTGCGCGGTCGTGCGCAAAGCCGATGACAATCGCTTGGTCCCGGTGCCTTGGGCAGACCTGACGATTTCCCAAGACAGGGGAGAGGTCGTGTTGACGAACCGGTTCTTACAGTTAGAGCCTCCAGAGAGTCCGAAATCGTTGCTGGATCGTTCTCCTAAAATGGAGGATCTGAACCGCCTCATCCAAGAACTGCAAGCGTCGATTCCACCCGACCTCAAGGGGGAGGATCAGGTGCGCGCTCAGCAAACTGGTCAAAAGCAGCAACGGGCCAACACCAACCAGAAAGCCGACTGCCCGGCTCCTCAATCAATCAAAGGCAGCGTCATCAGAGGAAAAGTCGTGGATGCCCAGGAGAATTTTCTGATTATCAAGGATGAGGCCGGCACACTCGTTCATGTGCACAAAGATAAGTGTACGAGTGTCACGTCGCAACGTATTCGTTCGCAGGCGTTTCTGCCGGGGGATCAGGTTGAGGCGTATGTGACAGCCAAAGGAAACGCGCTCTCACTGGAAATGCTGCGGCCAGCTTCGTATGCGTCAATCCCGGATTAGCATGCAAGCCTTTTGCCGCTAGCGGGTTTCCAGACAAGGGGCAATGGCCTGTCACTGGCAGTACGAGTCAGAGAAAGAACCATTGGGGAAACGCGCCCAAGCGTTACCCATAAATCGAAAAAGGAGATGGCCCGATGACACCTTCAACGATGATTGACACTCGGACTGACGAACAAATTCAACGCGATGTCTTCGCGGAATTGAAATGGGATGCCCGGGTCCTCCCCAATGAGATCGGCGTCGCCGTCAAGAACGGGAT
>DASTSI010000096.1:0-2848 GCA_035760745.1 Nitrospira sp.
CCAAATCCTCCTTCGAGCAAGATGGATACGAGCGGACGTCGGAGACCGGCCGGCGCCCGTCTCAGTCGTTGAGCCCTTTGCGGCGCTCAAGGCCGCTTCTTCAGCGGCAAAAATCGAATTAGAAAAATCACCGAGCGTTTCAAGGGGAGATCTAAAAAATTTTTTGGTGTCTCAGCAGCCGTCGAGCAACTTCCCCGTGCGATACGCCGTTTGGCATCGCGTCGTTCTGTCCCGTGACCGATGCCACTACGAGACTTGCTCTTCCTCGTCATCCTGTGGAGTGAGAAGTTCGACCAGATTCGGCGGTCCGGCCGCTGGGTAGCGGCCTGTTGCTTCATCGTTGTTCGCCCATGCCCCAGGCCTGGGTCAGTTCCTCCATCGTCGCCTCGGTCGCGATGATCTCAGCAACCAACATTTCGTCTGCTGGAGCGATAATGGCGAGAACATCGTCACGTGTGAGAGCCATGATGATCGCGATTTCGTCCTCTTGACGGACGTGGAGCTGCACCCAAATCAAAATCGCCATCTGCTGAAAAAGGGATGGTTTTCCAAAGGGCGCGCCAGCTCTTTGGCGCTGTTGTATCCATGTTGCTTCACAAGGAGGATATGGCTATGAGAAACACCTTCGACTTCACTCCTCTGTTCCGATCGACCATCGGTTTCGATCACATGCTGGATACGCTGGAGTCCGCAAGCCGTGTGGCATCGATCGATTCGTGGCCACCTTACGACATCGTCAGGACAAGTGAGGACGACTACCGCATCAGCATGGCGGTGGCCGGCTTGACCGAGGCTGACCTGACGGTCACGCAAGAGCAGAACATGCTCCTGGTGGCCGGCCACAAGTCAGGCCAGGAAGCGAGCGGGCAGTATCTGCATCGCGGTATTGCCGCACGAGCTTTCCAGCGCCGCTTCGAGCTTGCTGACCACGTGAAGGTCGTTGGAGCGAGCCTCGTGAATGGGCTGCTGACCATCGAGCTGAAGCGCGAGCTTCCCGAGGAGATGAAGCCGTGCCGGATCGCCATCGCTACGAGCGAGGCGCTGCCAAAGGCCGGTAAGAAGCAGATTGAGGCCGAGAAGCAAGCCGCCTGAGGCCTCCGCAAGCGAGAGCCTTCTCTAAACTGATAGCAACACAAAGGAGATAACCATGAGTGTCCGTGATCTGATTCCTTGGGGGCGCTCCAATAATCAGGTTCCCACGTCGTTTCGCGACAGCGATCGCAATCCGTTCCTCTCGTTGCATCGAGAGATGAACCGGTTGTTCGACGACGTCTTCCGCGGGTTTGATGATCGCCTGCCAGCGTTCGGCTCGCTTCCGTCGTTCAGCGCGGCCTGGCCGAATGTCGAGATCTCCCAGACCGACAAGGAGATCATAGTGACGGCTGAGATCCCCGGCCTTGAAGAAAAGGACGTTGAGGTGCTGCTCGACGACGGGGTGCTGACGCTGAAAGGCGAGAAGCGTTCTGAGGTCGAGGACAAGGAGAAGCAGTTCTCAGAGCGCTTCTATGGCCACTTCGAGCGGCGCATCCCGGTCGGTGTCGAGATCGAGGAAGACAAGATCGAGGCGCGGTTCAAGAACGGTGTGCTGAACGTCGTGCTCCCCAAGAGCCCGAAAGCACAGTCCCAGGTGAAACGCATTGCGATCAAAAACTGATAAATCGCGTCGGGACGGCGGCAGCCCGTCATCAGGGCGCCCCGGCCCGCGGCAAAACCGGATATCGGAACGGTCGGCTCGCCGGGTCGGGTCGATGCCGGCGGCAGCGGTCAACAACGCCGGATCGGCGGAGGATGTGCTGTCCACTGAGTGGCTCATCTTGCGTAAATCAGAAGAGTACAGAGAGAATGCCCGCAACTGCGCTGAACTCGCTCCCGAGGCAAAGGATTCGCCGTCGAAGAACCGCTTAAGGCGAATGCGGGATGCCTGGTTCGCTTATCGCCGAGGAGCAAGACTGGCAAGTCCAACAAGTAGAAAACTCCGCCTGAGCGGAACGAATCGCCTCATAGCAACTTGAGCCCCTGTTCTGTTGTGGAGTTCTTTCATGAGTAAAGGGCGCCTTCGATCGTGTCCGACGAACACGTCAAACGGTCTATCTTGTGATGGACGGCTTTAGTTCCGGATGCGTCTGGTGCGAAGCAGATACCGACACCACCGACCTAAATACAGTCATCAAGAACCTGCTCTCTGGGCAATATAACGACCCGCAGCGGATCATCGGCTTCAATACCGCCGAAGGGTGGTCGGAGGACGTCTCCGCAGATGTCGCACACGAGCTCCGCCGGCGCTGCGACCTGCAGAACCGAGACATACCGTCTTGTCTTCAGGGCTCACTGACCGGCACGAAAGCCGCTATATAAAAAGCTCGCACCGCGCTACTCGGCCAAACCCCTAAGGAAAACCCCCGCCGTGATGCGCGCGACCATCGGCCACCACGAAGAGCCAAACTGCGGACGTCTCAATAGCTAAACCTCCAACCAGCATTAGGTTGCTCGAACTGCCCCACAGAAAACGTCGCCTGGAGGGACTGCCGATCCTCTTTAATCGGGGCCGAAAGACCGGCAGTCCCATGTCGAGCGCATTCCCATTCTGGAACAATTGCATTGGTTTTAATCACCGCGCGGTCTTTGGCAGTCATCGGTGATGAGAACGCCGGTTGCGCTCCCGCCTTCCTCTAAAGGAGAAAGGAGAGCAGCCATTTCCTGAGACAGAATTGCAGACTTGCGGAAAGCCGATGGTAATGGCGTCGCCGCCCGTTGGCGAAGGTGCTTGGGCCCTCCCGGGGTCTGAAGTGCGACCCCTTCCGATGACAAGGCCTTGGGATGCACTAAGAGCGAACTACAGCCACCAAAG
>DASTSI010000097.1:0-15366 GCA_035760745.1 Nitrospira sp.
GAGGCGGTGTGCTACTTCTTCAAGAGATCGTTCAAGGCGCGACGGGCGTCGTCAGGACGCCCTGATCCCGACGAGGTCTCTCGCTCCCCGGTGGCGCGGAGAGAAAAGAACGTGCAGTCATTGTGAGCGCGCTGTCAGCGATACGTTCCGGGACAGGCTGGGTGCACTCAAACCGCTGGCCTGGGGCAAAGTGGGGGGATGAAACAAAGGGGTCGGGAGTCTTTGTTTCCAAGCTGCAACGCGAACAACTCAGCTCACTGTACCGCAATTTGCGAATCTGCCGAAGCCCAGCAAAACAAAGGGGTCGGGAGTCTTTTTCAGAGCGATCCGATCCCGCGCGCGTGGGCTAAAACAAAGACGAGGAGGGTAAAAACAGGGACATTCTACTTTTTCGGGCCCAAGGAATCCGTTTTTCGTTTTGCCGGCGGTGGGTGGCAGGCGGTCGTCTGACCTGCTACTTCTTGAAGAGATGGTTCAAGGCGCGGCGCGGGTCGTCAGGGCGTCCGGATGCCGCTGACGTTTCTCGCTCCACGGTGGCGCGGAGAGAAAAGAACGTGCAGTCATTGCGAGCGCGCTTGTCGGCGATGCGTTCCGGGATAGGCTGGGTGCATTCAAACCGCTGGCCTGGGGCAAAGTGGTGCACTGCTGGCAGCGCACTCAGGAGCCGCACCATCGAGTGACGCGCCGCTGCGCGAAACGCGTGGCATTGATCGCCGGGGCCGTCGCTAATGAATGAATGGTATCTGGCGTGCTGCTGCGGTAGGGGCTCCCGGACCTCCGATTCGGACGCTAGAACGGCCACTTCCCTCCACTCCCTCTGATTCCCCCCAGTAGTCCGCTTCCCCCTATTGTTGGTACATCGAAAGAGTACCCAACAAGCGAGAAGGAGGACCCATGGCAAGCGCAGCTTTGAAAGGCATGAAAGTAGCCATTTTGGTGACGGACGGGTTCGAGCAGTCGGAATTGACGGAACCGAAGAAGGCGCTGGAAGAAGCCGGCGCGCAGGCGCTGATCGTGTCGCCGAAGTCGGGCGAGATCCAGGGCATGAACCATGACGAGAAGGCGGAAAAAGTGCGCGTTGATGTGGCGCTCGGCCAGGCCGCGCCCGGCGACTTCGATGCCGTCCTGCTGCCGGGCGGCGCGCTCAACGCCGATCAGTTGCGGGTGGTGCCGGAGGCACAGAACTTCGTGAAGCAGATCGACCAGGCCGGCAAGCCTATTGCCGTGATCTGCCATGGGCCTTGGCTGCTGGCCTCGGCGAAGCTCGTCAAAGGGCGCAAGATGACGAGCTACCACACCATCCAGGACGACCTGCGCAACGCCGGCGCGGACTGGCAGGACGCCGAAGTGGTGCGGGATCGCAATTGGGTGAGCAGCCGGAAGCCGGCCGACCTTCCGGCGTTCAATCGAGAGATGATCAAGCTCTTTGCCGAGTATTGGGCGCGACAGCAGGCGCGCGCGGCCTGATTACTCGCTCGCCCTCGTCGCCCGTCAAGCGATTGCGGCGCCGCTCAGCAAGAGGACGGCGGCGAGCAGGAACGGCGCGCCGGGGAGATGCCACTGCGCGAGGGGAAAAGGGGAAGCGATCTGTGCTGGGGGGAACTCGAGCGTCTTCATCGTTTTCTCCAGATCATCCCGTCCAGTAACAGGCGTCTCACCGCTCTGTGCGGTCATGGCGCGTTCTTATATCTCTTTTTCGACGAGGTCGATTTGTGCGTGGGTTTCACGCGCAAAGCGGCCGCGGCCTCGGGGAACAAGTCTCACGTCGGGACATTTCAGCTCCAGGCGTCGCCGAAGGAGGATCAGTCGTGTTTCTAAATTGTCTTTCAATTCCGGCAGAGCCAGCCAGGAATCCATCCGAAGCTCCCGGTTCGTGAACTCAATCCGCCCTTCCTCTCGATACTGCTTCAGCAACCGCCACATAATTTTGGCCGGGACACTGGCGAATGAGATAATCGCCGTCCACACAGATCGTCTCGTCCTTGGGGTAGAACGTGAATTTCCGGGTCGTAGTCGGGCGGGAGGCGGGCGCTGCGGGGATTTTCGTCCGCTCGGTTGGCGCGTCGTCCATGTCACGGCTGAGTTGATCGATCGCGGTTGCGAGATGCGAGCCTATGGTGGTGAGCAGCGTGTTTTCGCGCGCGAGGAAGGCCAGAGGATCCTTGCCTTCAAGGGGGCGGGTACAAATACGACCGGCTGCACAACATCCCGCTGAGGTGACTGCAGGAGAAGGCCGTCGCGACTGGATTGGGCGTGAAGGAACTACAGCCAGTGAACGCCGACGATCATCGGTTTAAGATCATGGATTCCTTCGCGTTAGCAAATTGCCGCCAATGACGGTCACTCTCCGTGGTTCAGAAACCGGGCGGACATGCGATGAACATCCGACGCACATGGTTGGGATGCGTCGCATTTGGTGTGTGATCCGACGCCAGTGTTCCTTCCGCGCCACGCGATCAATTGCGTCCCAGACCTGGCCTATCATTCTTGCTAATCATCTCCCCATCGGCCTAGTCTTCATCTCGTCGATCATTTCGCTTATCTCTCGACCTGGACGGTGGCATCACGATTCAGCAAGTCCGGGAAAGGATACAAGGAGGCCTGCATGGGTAAGGTGAGGGTCGCGGCGTTTTCGATATCGCTCGATGGATTTGGTGCGGGGCCGCGACAGGATGTGCAGCATCCGTTAGGGGTTCGAGGCGAGGAGTTGCATGCCTGGTTTGTGGACACGGACACTTTTAAGAAAATGAACGAGGAAGGCGAAGGAAGGCGCGGTGTCGATAATGATGTTGCCGCGCAGTCGATGGCCCATCTGGGCGCCTGGATCTTGGGCCGGAATATGTTTGGGCCGGTGCGCGGTCCTTGGAGCGATGAGTCCTGGAGGGGCTGGTGGGGCGAGAATCCGCCATATCACACGCCGGTCTTTGTCCTCACTCATCATGCGCGTGCGCCGCTGTCAATGGAAGGCGGCACGACCTTCTACTTTGTCACCGACGGCATCGAGTCGGCTTTACAGCAAGCGAAGGACGCAGCCAACGGTAAAGATGTTCGGATCGGCGGCGGGGTTGCGACGGTTCGTCAGTACCTGGCCGCCGGCCTCATCGATGAGGTTCATCTGGCGCTGTCGCCGGTGTTCTTGGGAGAAGGGGAGCACCTCTTTTTCGGGCTCAATCTCCATGCTCTCGGCTTCACCTCCATCCACACCGTCGCCGGCGAAAAGGCCACGCATGTCCTGATGAGCAAGAGATAAGCGTTCGTGACGCTCGGTCGGCCTTCTCGGCATCGGCCATCAGCTCCGGGCCGGCGGCGCGGTACAACTAGCCCGTAACCATCTTGTCTTGTTCCGTCCGGCGCTCCACTCCAAGAGCCGCCGTCTTCTTTGCGCCATGGCGCGAGACGTCGTGGTACATGGGCGGCGTGACCTCGGCGCAATAGTCAAAGATGGCCTGCGCCGACCACAGCGGAATGCCGGCCGATTCCGGCGCATACTCCAACATGTCCATGAATCGGTTCATCGCGCTGTACACACCCTCGACGTCGCCGCGATGGAGCGCCAGACGGGCGACATGCAACTGTGCCAAATACGGCTCGTAGGCCGCCTCTCTCCCCTCCAGCTTGGCGAACTGCTGATGGTCGAGAACGACTGCGGCAAGTGCATCTACCCAGTCTTCCGCCGTTGCCGCAACGGGGACGATCAAGAACGCAGTGCAAACAAGCATGATCAAGAGGACTGGATGGCGTAATCGTTCTCGCATGTGGTCCTCCTTTCAGCGATTGCAAAGACGGTTGCTTGTGCTTCGACTATAAGGAGTACAAGAATTGTGCGAGGAAGCACCGGCGTTCAGCGTGGAATGTCGCGTGGATAGCAGGCCGGGGAGCCGCGAATAACACGTGAATCTGTAGCGGATGTCATCAAGTTCGTGGCTGCCCCTAAGACGCCAAATTATTCAATCCGTTGAGTGTCTAACCTCTTGGACGGACCGATGGAGCGGTGGGGTCCGAAGCGTCAATGAACGGATCGCACGGGCGCCGCTTTGAAAGAGCGGGCAGCCAGAGCATGCTCTGACTGCCCGCGTGCCGACTGGCCTTTGCCTGCCCCTACGCGTGAGACGACATGCGCTCACAAGATCCGGCGCAGCGGCGGCACATCTCGGCGCATTGCTTCACCGGTTGGTCGTCGCCGGAGATTTTCGCACAGCTCTCCGCGCATTGGCGGCACACATCAGCACACAGGCCGCACATTCGTCCGTGGAGGGGAGACCCCCGAAGAAGGTAATGGGCGGTCGTTTCACACATGTCCGCGCAGTCCAGCAATAGGCGGATGTGTTCGGCTGCGGCATGAGATCCGCCCAGTTTCAAACAATGCGCGATGGTTTGAATGCACAGGGCATGGCAGTCTTGGCAGAGCTCCATGCATGTGTGCATCTCGTCGTCGGAATGATGTCCCCCTGGGACAGGTTCATGCCCACGATCATCGGCGCCATCCTGGGTGGCGGCATGTACGTTCGGCAGCAGCATGAACGACGCACCGGTGGCCAGCAGAGACGCGCCGGTGGACAGTAAGGCTCTTCTATTTATCGTGTGCATGGCTGACATGATTCCTCCTTGTCGGCGTATCGTTCAGTAAAAAGAGCAGCCGGTTTCGTCTGGTTGCTCCTGGGAGGCAGCAAGCCGGAAGAGGAGGTATCAAATCCTCAGAACCGTGGTGGGAATCGCGATATGGATCGGTGTGTCGGCACTATGTGGAGGCAGGTCGGTTCGAATAACAGCACACAACGGCGTCGGCCGCTCGAGAGATGCATCGAAGTCCACGTTGAATGCGGGCAGGTCCTGAGGCAAGGAACCGGACGATTGCGGCCCCAACGTCAGGAAGGCATCACAGGCTTGCCGCAGCGGCTGTTCATCGGCAGACGAACAATCGACGGCAGGTGCGGACTGAAGCGGGAGTACACAGGCGTAGGCGTTAAACGTGAGGACCAGCAATAAGGACACGAGGAAGAGCGCCATCCGCCGCATGATGAATGCTAACACCGGATTGGAAGGCAATCAACGGGAGGCCCGCCAGGGCAGGATCCACAGGCGCGCCCTCAGTCACGACGCTGAGTTGGCTCTCGCCGCCGGATTTCAGTCCCGTCTTGAATCAATTGCGGCTACGGAGCGCCCTGCATGAAGACACTCCATATGACGCCGGAAAGGTAGAGCCCGACGCCGAACGCTGTATGGGTCATCAAACTTTTCAGTCGGGCTTGCGTTGGGTTGGGGGTGTTGGCTGATGCAATCCCAAGCCCCAGGGCCGGCTGCACGGTGAAATAGGGGATGACGACGGTCCCGACGCCGACCAACAGGGCAGGCAGGAAGGTGGGCCGTTCCAGCCAGCCGCCGGAACTCGGAGCGATCAATAACAGTGCAAACGCCACGCTGATCAGGAAGTGGCCGGTCCAGCCGATTGCACATTCTCCGGGCCGTGGCGGGGCTGCCGCAATATTGCGATGCATGAACGTGCCCGTGAGCATGGAGCTCACCCACCGCCCGATCAGACAGTAATTGAGCGACGACATCCCAAAGGCACGCCGCAGGAACAGATTCCACAGATCCATGGTCAAGGCGGCACCGATGCCGACGAAGACCGCGCCGGCAATGGAGAGGTGATCGAGATCCATATCGATAGTCCGAGCTCCGGGTTCGAGGGCGACACTATACGGGTCGTTGGGCTGTCACGTCCAATTCAAGGAAGCAGAAAACGCGGTAGGATAACTTTTGAGAGCACGATCCGGTCTGGCCGCCGCGATCGGGTGATCCAGGCGCACCGGAAGTCCGGATCACAATGATCCGACGGTCGGGAAATGTCAGGGGCAACTCAGCGAGGTGTTTGACGCCTCAGCGGTGAAGCGCTGGTTGATCTCGATGCCGGCGCAGGCGAATGCCGGCGACTAAACTGCCGGCCAGAGCGGCATAGAGCCACGGAAACAGCCTCCGGGGAAACACAAGTTCGAATCCCGGAGTGAAGCGGCGAGGGATGAGATGGTAATCGGTGCTACTTCTTGAAGAGGTCGTTGAGCGCGCGACGAGCGTCCTCTGGTCGTCGCGACGCGGATGAGGTTTCCCGCTCCACCGTGGCACGGAGGGAAAAGAACGTGCAGTCGTTGCGAGCGCGTTTGTCCGTGATGCGGTCGGGGATGGGTTGAGCGCACTCGAAACGCTGGCCCGGGGCGAAGTGGGTGCATTGCTGGCAGGCATGGAGCTCGGCCCGGCACTTGGGACATTGGCCGAGCCGGTCCGTCAGCACGGGAAGGACGGTGCCGCAGTCGGCGCAGCGGGAGACTGTGCGAGTCGGAAGCATGCCTCGCGGACGAGTTCCCGATGAACCGCCGGGCTGTCCTGTTCCCTTCTTGTCGGATTCGCGATATCCCTGCTGGCCATATTTTCTCTCTGCCATGCCTTCGTCCTCGCGTGTCGGCGTGCGGACCGGATCACGAGGAACACTCTATCTCACTTCGCATGCTGAGATCCATTCACCCCGCACCTCCAGCCGGCGTCAGGGGACCGCCGGCCGGAGATGATGTCGGCCGTGACTATCTGGCTCGCATGAGGTCGTCCTGGACGGCTTCGCGTGCGCCTTGACGGGCTCCCTCTCGCGCTTCCGCGCGCTCCGCAGCGGAAGACGACCGCTGATCCTCGTGAATGACCGTCGGAGCTTGGGCCGGATAATGCTTTTCGGTCGTACAGCCTGCCGCCACACTGATCAGCATACCGATCACAGCCAACAACATATATTTGGTCATGAAGTTCCTCCTCAGTCTGCTCGTTCATGCATCTGTCGTTGACAGCAGTGCAATGGCCAGGCCGGGCGTGGGGGTGAATGGCGAGAAGAAGGAGGATTTCAAGATTTCAAGCAGATGCAAAGTCTTAAGTTAGAGACCTTCCTCGCGGCTTCACACAGTCTGTCGTGGATCGGGACAAGATGTCCTGACCAATCGGGCGAATGCCTTCCCGGGAAGGCGAAAGGCAAAGACGGTGAGTCGTCGCCCGAAGATCCCACATCGGCATCAGGGCGAAACGGGCGCTCACGATGGCCGGCATTTTTCTCCCCGGTTGGGTTCGTCAGCCTGGTAGGATGCGCGCCCATGTCCCATGCATTTTGTGGCGCCCAGCCGGCACGCCGGGCGGCGGTCCTCTTCATTCTCGTCACGGTTCTCCTCGACATGCTCTCCTTCGGCATCATCATTCCCGTCCTGCCGAAGTTGGTCGAAGAGTTTCTCTCCGGGGACACGGCCCGCGCGTCCGTGATCTATGGGTTCATGAACACGACCTGGGCGGTGATGCAGTTCTTCGGCTCGCCGGTCCAGGGAGCGCTGTCCGACCGGTACGGGCGCCGGCCCGTGGTGTTGCTGTCGAACGCCGGCCTCGGACTCGATTACGTGTTGATGGCCCTGGCGCCCACGGTCGGCTGGCTCTTCCTGGGCCGCGCGATTTCGGGCCTCGCCTCGTCGAGTTTCAGCACGGCGGGCGCCTACATCGCCGACGTGACGGCGCCGGAGGATCGTGCGGCCGCCTTCGGCAAGATCGGCATGGTGTTCGGACTGGGATTCGTTCTCGGGCCGGCCTTGGGCGGCTGGCTCGGGGCCATCGACCCGCGGCTGCCGTTTTGGGGCGCGGCGATTCTCAGCCTCGTGAACGCCTGCTACGGGTACTTCGTGCTTCCCGAATCCTTGCCGCAGGAGCGACGGATGGCCTTCGCCTGGAAGCGGGCGAATCCGGTCGGCGCGCTGGTGCTGCTTCGGTCGCACCATGAGCTCTTCGGGCTCGCGACCGTGGCCTTCTTGAGCTATCTCGCCCATGCCGTGCTGCCGAGCGTGTCGGTCCTGTACATGGGATACCGGTATGGGTGGGGCGCGGCGGCCGTCGGCCTCGTCTTGGCGGGCGTCGGCGTGGCGGCGATGCTCGTGCAGGGCGGATTGGTCCGGCCGATCACCGCGCGGCTCGGCGAACGGCGCACCCTGCTGGCGGGATTAATCTGCGGTGGGATCGGCTTTGCGGT
The DNA here is from genome assembly GCA_035760745.1 of Nitrospira sp. Lineage (GTDB taxonomy): Bacteria > Nitrospirota > Nitrospiria > Nitrospirales > Nitrospiraceae > Nitrospira_C. Next base: position 8,039 of record DASTSI010000097.1, read on the forward strand.
CTATGGACTCGCGCCGGAGGGCTGGATCTTCTGCCTCGGTATCCCGGTCATGGCCTTCTGGGGTCTTGCGGGTCCGGCCACGCAATCGTTGATGACCAGGCGTGTGAGCAGCAGCGAGCAGGGACAGCTCCAGGGCGCGATCGCGAGCATCAATGGGCTCACCGGCCTCATCGGCCCGATACTCTTTACTCAGACGTTCGCCTTCTTCATCGGTCAAACCGACCGACACATTCCTGGTGCACCGTATCTCGTCGCGTCGGTGATGCTGTTTGCTGCCGGAGTGATCGCGTGGAGGACGACAACGCGCTGACCGGTTCATCCCAGCCGGCTCCTCCGCTGCTGCGCTTCGTCACGCTATGAAAAGAAGTCCGGCGGCCTCGCCACCCGTGCAGAAGGAGCGACGCCGAGGATCCGGCGCGGCAGAATGGAACCGGCCGGGACTAGGACCGGCGTGCCGCAATGCGGGATTCCGCCGAAGACCAGCCCGCGTCGAAGGGGTGGCCGAGGTTGTCGAGGTCGATGACCACCGGGGCGTGATCCGAGGGTACCGGCTTTCCCTTTCGCGCCGCACGGTCGATCTCCGCCCATACGACCCGGTTTTGCAACGGCGCGCTCACGAGCAGGTGATCGATTCGCATGCCATAGTTCTTATGGAAGTTCCCGGCACGATAGTCCCACCAGGTATACCGGCCCGGTTCCGGGTGGTGCAATCGGTAGGCATCCACGAATCCAGCACGCAAGAGCCGTCCGAACGCGTGCCGCTCTCGCTCCGACACGTGCGTGCCGCCATGACAGGCGCCGGGATCCCAGACGTCGATATCGTCGGGCGCCACGTTGAAATCCCCGCCGATGACCGCCGGCGTCTCGGGCGTGACGGCCCGCTCGATCCACCGGGCGAGCTTCTCGAACCACTGGAGCTTCGCTTCATAAAACGGCGAATCCAGGAGCCGGCCGTTCGGCGCGTAGAGGCTGATGACACGCAGGCCGCCGCATTCGGCGCTGACCATCCTCGCCTCAGCCAGCGGTTCGTCGTCGCCGACGTCGGAGGTCTGCGCCGCCCGTAACGGTTCTCCGAAATTCGTGATCACGCCGCCGATGCCGCACCGGCTCGCGATCGCCACGCCGTTCCATCGGCCCTCACCATGGTGGACGAGCTCGTATCCGGCGTCGTTGAAGGGTGTCACGGGCGCATCCGCATCCGCGAGCTTCGTTTCCTGCATCAACAATACGTCCGGCTTCGCGCGATCGAGCCACCACAGGACTTTCTCGAGGCGGGCCTTGAGCGAATTGACGTTCCAGGTGGCGATCCGCATCGGTCAAGCTTATCCCATCTTGATTCGCTCTGGGAGGAGAAATATCGCCGCCCTGGCTGTCGGCAGTCCCCAAAGAACCGGCCGACGGCGAGGTCCACATGCGCACATGCGCTCGCAATTGACTCGCCGATCCCTCAGGGCGAAGATGGGGCGCGGGGAGGCGCATGTCGCGAATCATTTCGGTCCTGGCGGTGCCCGAAAGCCTGTGGGTCCTCATCTGTCTGTGCGTCTCTACGGCGGCGGCCTGGAACAGCCCCTCAACGCCGGCCGGAAATGCCTTCCTCGAAACGCTCTGGGTCGCCGTGCCGCTCGTCGGGATTCCGGTGACGTTTGTGACCGCCTCCCTGCGCGGATCCCTGACGTGGTGGTGGCTGCTCCGCGCGGTCGCGGCCTCGTGCGTCGGCGTCATGATCGCGGGCTTCCTCGCGGCCAGCGGGGTCGATTACCATGACTCCCGCAATTCGGGTTTGTTGGCCGCCCCCTTGTACAGTCTGGCGATTGGCATCTTCGTCCTGGCTCCCGGAATCGTCATCGCGGCGATTGTTTTGCTGCGACGGAGAGGCCGATCTCCTCACGTGGCGTGAATGGAACAGATCTCGACACAATGCTGCATTGCCGGCGGCGGGCCCGCCGGAATGATGCTCGGCTTCTTGCTGGCCCGGGCCGGCATCGACGTGCAGATATTGGAGAAGCATGAGGATTTCCTGCGCGACTTTCGGGGTGACACGATCCATCCCTCCACGCTCGAGGTAATGGAGGAGCTCGGGCTCCTGGATGACCTACTCAAGCTTCCCCACCAGAAGGCGCCGCAGCTCCGGGCGAAGTTCGGCGACATCGAGTTGACCGTCGCGGATTTCAGTCACCTGCCCGTCCGGTGCCGCTTTATCGCCTTCATGCCCCAGTGGGATTTTCTCAGTTTTCTTGCCCGGCAGGGGGCCCGGTACCCGACCTTTCATCTCCGCATGCAGACTCCCGTCACGGAGTTGATCCAAGACGGTGAACGCATCGTCGGGCTCCGCGCATCCTCGCCGAATGGGCTCCTGGAAGTCAGGGCCGACCTCGTCGTCGGCGCAGACGGTCGGCATTCGGTCGTCCGCGCGCTGGCGGAATTGCCGGTCGAGGACTTCGGGGCACCGATGGACGTGTTGTGGTTCCGGTTGTCGCGCCGGGCCGGCGACCCGGAATTTTCCATGGGCCGGTTCGAGCCCGGGCACATTTTCGTGATGCTGAACCGCGGGGAGTACTGGCAGTGCGGTTATGTGATTCCGAAAGGCGGGATCGCCCGGATTCAGGAGCGGGGGCTCCCGGCGTTCCGCAGGGATGTCAGCGCCGTGGTTCCTTTTTTCGCCGACCGCGTCGAGGAGCTTCAGGACTGGTCGTCGGTCAAGCTGCTGACGGTGAAGGTGGATCGCCTCACGCGATGGTGCCGCCCGGGGCTTCTGTGCATCGGCGATGCGGCGCATGCCATGTCGCCGATCGGCGGGGTGGGCATCAATCTCGCGATCCAGGATGCCGTGGCCGCCTCGAACCTGCTCTCGGCGCCGCTCCGTGAGCGGCGAGTCGATGTGGCTGTGCTGTTGCGCGTCCAGCGGCGCCGGGAATGGCCCACGCGCCTGACGCAGCGGATGCAGATCTTTCTGCAACACCGTATCATTCAGCCGGTGCTCGGCCGCACGGCGCCCTTTATTCCCCCGCTTTTCGTCCGGCTGCTTGCACGCCTGCCGTTCCTGGCACGGATTCCTGCCAGGCTGATCGGGATCGGAGTGAGGCCCGAACATGTCTGCACGCCGGCAGTCCCGGCATCACCGCGCATCGTGGAAGATCACGCCGAGCGTCAACCGTGAACCGGCGCGGACGGTGCTCACGCCGTGCCGCAGGGTGACCCGGTAGGAGCCGCGGCTGCCCCGAACGGGACGGTGTCGTGTGGCAAAGATGACCATCTCGCCCTGCCGGGGGACCAACACGTCACCCCGTGACTGTGCCCGCGGCCGCTGCTCCACGAGCAGAAACTCGCCGCCGGAAAAATCCCGGCCCGGACGACTGAGGAAGACGGTGAGCTGTAACGGGAACGCGACCGCTCCGTAGAGGTCCTGATGCAGGCAGTTGTAGTCACCGGCCCCGTAGCGCAGTAAGAGCGGCGTCGGCTTGGTCTGCCCGCTTCGACGACAGCGGGCGAGCAGGGACTCGTGGCTCAGTGGAAATTCTTCGGCTTGGCCCAATGCCTTGGCCCAGGCATTCGCCACTACCGCGAGACGAGGATAGATCGTCTCGCGCAGCGTTTGGACCAACGGCGGCAACGGATAGCCGAAGTACTTGTACTCTCCCTCGCCGAACCGAAACCGCTTCATGTCGATCCGGCTCCGGAACGAGGCGTCCTTGTCGTACAGCGCAATGAGCGTCCGGCACTCTTCCGGCGTCAGCAGCCGAGGAGTTTTGGCATACCCCCGTTCCCAGAGCGAGTCTTCAATCGCGTGCCAATCGAGCCGAGCCAGCCGGTCTTCGACGGGCACGCTCCTGCCGGGCCCCTCCGCCTGATCGAGCGGTGCGTCGCCTCGAGTTACCACCACCACACCAGCAAGAACGCGCCCACGATCCAGTCATATACCACGCAGAACGGGATGTACCACCGCGGCGTGTCGGCGTACGAGCCATGGCGGTGATGCAGAAGGTCCCAGAACCCATGGGCCAGGTAGCCGGCGGCGATCCAGAGCGGGTTGAACTGAAGCCCGAGAAGGCCGACGGCGGCGAATGCCAAGGCCCCGGTCAGTTCAATGAGATTGGCTCCCGGACGGCCGTCGCGCGCGGCAAAGCCGACATAGGCGCCGCCGATCAGCGCCAGCAGCAGCGCCGCCCATTGCCGAGCCAGCGGTTGGGAGAGGCCGAGCAATACCACGATCGTCGCCACGCCGAGCAGCAACCCGGCCCCGTACGGATGCGCGGCCGGGAGATGGCGCTCAGGCTCGACGGCGGCCGTCTCGGGAGTCATGGCGGCAGTCTCCTTGTTCGGCGAGTATCAGAAACGATGGCGGCGCGTTGCCAGTAGCTTAGCAAGTCGGGGTTGGAATTGGGAGAGCAGGCTTGGTCAGACAGACGACCCTGCGAGTCGCTTACTCTATGATGGTGAACCGGGTATGCATGCCGGAGCGAAGATGTTCGTCCACGTGGCAGTGGTAGAGCCAGGTCCCGGGGTTGTCGGCGGTCATCGTGACCGTGACCATGCTGGCGGGAAGGATCTCGATGACATCGGTATGCCGGCCGTACGCATCCACAGTTTTCCCGTGCCAATGCACCGTATGCAGGTCCTGCTCGTTCCCCATGCCCAGAACATACCACCGCACCCGCTCGCCGTTTCGCATCTTGAGCCCGCGCAAGTTGCCGAAGATCAGGCCGTTGATGCTGAACATCTCGACCTGAGTATCCTGTGCGGCCTCCGACTTCAGCTGTTCTTTGAAAATGACGTAGGCCGTGATGAATTCGCGTTCGATATCCGAGGGAGTCCCGTCCGGCCTCGCCCGGCCCCTGGCGGTCACGATTATCGGCCCCAGCAGGCCTTTCTGGATCTCGTCGGGTTCGTGCACGTGCGAGTGATACCACCAGACGATCGAACTGGGATCGCGCGGACCAGGCCCGCTCATCTCGTCAGCGATCCAGACATACGTATGCCGCTCGCCGGGCTTCACGCGGGCGCCGCGCCCGGCCGGATCGTATTGCGCGCCTTCGTGGTCTTTCACGTAACGGAGCCCGTGCGGATGCATGCTGTACGGCTGATCGGCTTTGTTGTAGAAGTGCACGACGACCGTATCGCCTACCTCCGCTCGAATGACGGGCCCCAAGATGCCGAGCCAATCCGGTTGGGGCTTCCGGTCCTTGAATTCCCCGTCGGCATATTCGACGAACCGCACCTTCCGCCAGATCGTCCGGCCCCGCCATTCGTCGGGAAGGGGCGCCCCATGTGTCAGGTCCTTTCCGCTTCGTGCGTAGTCCCATTCGGCCGCTTCTGCCGCGACATAGTACTCGCGGGTTGCCGCAGGGGCGGGGACTGCGACGATCAGCAGCAACAGGGCGGCCATGCACGGGATGCCGGTCGTCATCGGCCTCGGTGTCTTGCCGTGGATCCTGCCGCTCTCGAGGGCCCGTCCTTGGTCCCTCGTTCGAAAGCTTCGGCCGTTCGATCGAACGGCCGAGTGGGATGGAATACCATGCGGGGGGATCCTTTGGGCATACCGCCATGGTCCAGAGCTGTGCTCCCACTCTAATGTCAGGCGACCGCCGCTGTCGCCCGAGAGTTCCCCTAGCGGCGGCTCGGCAAGATCACGGTGGTTGACCCCTCAGTGAAATTTGTGAACTATGGGGAAGTGCACCAAGGCACTGTCGATTTGGCTTCCCGCGAACGACTATATGGCAACAAGGCCGTTGTACTCGGACCTGAAACCGCGGGCGGCGCCGATCCTGCCCCTCACGTTGGAAAGGAGACCTGATCGTGGGAACGAATACCATTCGACTTCATCGGGTGTTGCGGGCGACACCAGAACGGATTTACCGGGCGTTTCTTGACGCAGATGCCTTGGTGAAATGGCTGCCGCCGAACGGCTTTACGGCCAAAATCCACCAGATGGACGCCAAGGTGGGCGGCACCTTCAGGATGTCGTTCACCAATTTCACGACCGGCAAGAGCCACTCGTTCGGCGGTCAGTATCTGGAGCTCGTGCCGCATGAACGCCTTCGCTACACGGACAAGTTCGAGGATCCCAACCTGCCGGGCGAAATTCATGTCACGGTCATGTTGAAGAAGGCCTCCTGCGGAACGGACGTGAACATCGTGCAAGAAGGCGTGCCGGACGTGATTCCGGCCGAAGCCTGTTATCTCGGGTGGCAAGAATCGTTGATCCTGCTCGGGAAGCTGGTCGAAGCGGAGATCCCGGACTGATTGTCTGAACGGAGAATGAAGAAGAAGGGGTGCATCGGGAGACGCTCATGTCCATGCTGCCTCTTGTTCTCGTGGTGCTGGCGACGGCATTCTCACTGATGTCTCTGGGGGGCGGGATTTATGAGTTTCTGGTCGTGGACGCCTCCTGGCCGCGACGGCCGGATCTCATTCAGCCACAACGCGGCGGCATCTCTCGAAAGCGGTTCTGGATTCCGATGCACACGGCCTTCGAGTTCTTGTTGATCGCCTCGGTCATGGCGGCGTGGACTGAGTCGGCCGTCCGGGCACCGTTACTTGTAGCCTTGGTCAGCCACGCGGTCATGCGCCTCTGGTCCGCGTTCGACATCATCCCGAAGGCGCTGGCATTCGAACGCGCAGATCCGACCACCATCGCCGAAGAGACCGCGCGCCGCTGGACGCGACGAAGCATGGCTCGGCTTCCGCTGGACCTCCTCACGTGCGGCGCTATGCTCACCGCGCTAATCACTGCGGCTGGACTTGCCTAGGTGTCCTACCTTCGGCCCGCCGTGAACGCGCGGTGCGCTCTCGGGTGGGCTCCTAGGGAACTTTTGTTGCTTCAGGCAATTTTCATCCGCCGCGTGATCTGGCCGTTGCTCTCCAGTCTCTGCGGCGGCGCGGTCAGCCGCACTTGGGGGCCGGCGGCTGGGGGAAGTGCTCGACCATACCGGGTTTGAAGTGCGTGCTGCCTCCATGCCCGCCGTGCTCCTCTTGGGGGTCGAGCTCGAACTCGGAGACCGCCACATGCTTCAGCCAATACCCTTCCTCACCTTTCGCGCCGTGCATGGATGTGTCTCCGGTCGCCGGAGTATTGAGGCGGTGGAAGTGGTTGAAGCCGGACTTCCCACCGTCAGGCTGCGATTCGGCGCAGAACCGTCCTTTGATGCCCTGACCGACGAAGAGCAGTCTGGCGCTTGGATCGGTCACCGGCTTGTCGAACATAAAAAACTGAACCCGGCCGTTGCCTTCGTCGAGCCAGACATGATCCGGAGGGTTCGGATGGACCGCCTCGAACGTATAGGCTTTCAAGAGCGCCGCTCCCATGCTCTTGGCGGCTTCCGGCGACGGTG
>DASTSI010000098.1:0-4082 GCA_035760745.1 Nitrospira sp.
ACGAATATTCTTTCGACTCCTCAAGTCCTCGCGGCCGACAATCAAAAGGCGAAAATCGTCGTAGGCGAAAACCGGCCGTTCCCAACAGGGCAGGCTCAGGGCATTACGGGAGGCACGCTGGTCACCATCGAACGAAAAGACGTGGGCGTAACGCTGGAGCTTACGCCTCAAGTGCTCGAAAACGACCTGATCCGCATGGAAATCAAACAAGAGATTACGGCCATCGAGAACAATGTCGCGCAGACGATCGGCGTCGGAACATCGAGCGTGCCCGTCGGGCCGACGACGACGAAACGTTCGATGGAGACCACGACCGTGGCGCACGATAAACAGACCCTCGTGATCGGAGGGCTCGTGCGTGACAACATCACCATCACAGAATCGAAGGTCCCTTTGCTGGGTGACATTCCGCTCTTGGGCTGGTTGTTCCGCTCCCAGACCCGGCAGACCGAGAAATTGAACCTCCTCGTGTTCCTGACGCCGACCCTGGTCCGAGACGAGGCGGACATGGTCGAACTCAATGCTCGTAAGGCCACCGAACTCAGCACGCTCCAGCGCGAGAACCGCATCGAAGAGTCGACCAGAGTCAAGCAGGAAGTGCTGGAAAAGCTGGAACGCCCTTCAGTGCCTCGGCTTGCGCCATCCCCTTCGTCGGAATCCGTCCCCGCTCCGCCGGCCGCCGTGCGCCCAGACTAGCCGGTTCGCCGATTTCTCGATCGAGATCGACGGCCGGCGTCCTGAGCGTGACTTCAGCGGAAAAGCAAGATGTTTGCATCCAGGCCATCTCTGCGGGTGCGGGCCTATGTGAGAGCTCTCGATGTCTTCGTACTAGTGCTTCCGCCGACCTCGCATCCGCACTTGTCGTCAGCCTTCAGTCGCAGCCCGAGCATCCAAGAGCGAGCATTCCTGCCAGACCCTCCGATTGGGACAAGTTGTCCCGCTCGGGAATGTTTCAGCGTCTTGAGGTCGCGCTCCTCCGTCTAGCTTTGGCGATTCCCATACGAATTTGATCGGTACATGCCTTGCAGCCTGGACCGGTACAGGTGGGCAGCAATGGAGGTCTCTCTATGATTCGCTTGATTTCATGGATGGTGGGCCTATCGCTCATCGTCCTTGTCGGATGCAGCCATACCATCCCGCCCAGTCAAACCACGCCGCAGCCGCCGCCCGCCCTCGGGAAAACGCCGCCGGTTCTCCACCCGCTTTCTGCAAACGGAAAGCAGGCTCAGGCCCCGGAATCCATCTTGCCGGTGAAGCTGACGGCAGACCTGACTCCCGTCCAGCGCGCGATCCAACAGTCGTTTCCCGAGCGCGTGACGGAACAGGGTCATCCGCTGGCACGCGACTATCGATGGCGCTTTATCCGAGAAGGCGATCCAGAGGTCCAGATTCAGGACGGACTGGTGAAGTACAGGGCGGTGTACCGCGGCGAGATCGAATCGACAGCGGCTCGTGCCTGCCGGCTCGATCCCCTCTATCCGGTGATCGAGGGTACAGGTCGGCTCATGTTGCGAGAGCAGGAGCAGGGACTGCTGGTCACGATGGCGGATCCCCGAACGTCGATCGACCTCAAACCGGAGAGCGACACCAAGTGCAATATGTTCAACATTCCGGTCAAGGACCAGCTGAAGGAGTTGTTCAAGCAAGAGGCATTGACGCAACAGATCGCGCGGTCGCTCGAGGACGCGGCATATGCGATCCCTTTGAATCTGGTGTGGGAGCGGTTGCAGGAGCCGATCCCCGTGAACCAGGCGAACGCGCAGCTGTGCTTGTACGGCAAGGCACGAGACTTTACGATCGGCTCGTTGAAAGGACCGGCCAACCAGACCACCATCACGGGATTCGCGAGGCAAACACCGGTCGCCCTGTTCCAGACTCCTTGCCGGAGTCCCGGAGGGGCTCAGGTCCCGGCGATGAAGGTCCATATGGACCGCTCGGCGGTCGCAGCCCAAGAAGGCCAGCCGTACAAGATCCTGCTGACCGTTCCGGTCCCCTATGCCGTGCTCAACCAGCAGCTCCAGGAACGGCTGTTCCATCAACAGATGAAGCTCCCGACGACGTTCGGCGGCACGTTGGTGATCGAACAAGTAACGGCGTCCAACGTCAACGGCCGGACGCTCCTTGCCGTGGATACCAGCGGTGATGTGAACGGCACCTTATATTACTGGGGCACGCCGCAACTCGAGCGGGATGGCAACGTCATCGCCTTCCCAGATCTTCAGATGGCGAACGAGACCAAGACGGCCTTGGATGAAGTGAAGCCCGGCTATTGGCAGATGGTCGATCAGGAATTGAAGGGCCGGCTAAAGGAAGCCGCGATGCTGGATCTCTCGCAGAGGCTGGGGGACATGAAACGCGCGCTCAGCGGTCAGCACAAGAGCGGCGGGTTGTCGGTGGATCTCTTAATGGCCCGGCAGGAAGCGGCTCAAGTCATGTCCACGAAGGATGCCTTGGTGACGGACGTCCTGCTCGAAGGAACGGCGAGCGCCACGGGGCATCTGCCGATCCGGCAGCCGTCCCGACCGGCCTCCGTGGAGGAGACGCCTCGGCAGCCGATGCCGACCGAAGCGCAGCCGGCCAGGTCCGCCCGTGTGCCCGAAGACGAACGCGGCGACGACGCCCCGCCGCACCGGTAACGCGGCTGATCGGGGCCGGGTCGCAAACCCGGCCTCGCGCTTCGTCCAATCGACGCAGTCAGTCTGCGCCGAAACTACAACAATTGTATGCAGGGAAGCACGAAGATATGAAAAGGAACGCCCACTGATTTAGGACGGGCCTGCATCTGTTGTTGAAACTGTTGAACCCGCTTGCGGAAGCCTTGAAACCGGTCGTCCGGTACCGCCAAGAGGAGCACGGTATTCGAGCCACCCCACGTGACTGAACCCGGAACATTTCCCGTTTCCCCTTTTCCTTGCACGCCGTCGAGGCGAGTAAACGGCAAGTCCTCCTCTTCGACCAGCGGCAACACTTCCTCCTCCAACGTCGAACGGAACACCATCATGACCATCTGCATCCGGCACCTCTCCGATCACGAGATCCGGCCGGAGCGAAGCAGCGACCGAGACCCCGTGGGACCCGACCCATAGGCAACGTTCGCTCGGACTGTCAGAATGGAATACGCACGCCCATTTGAAACTCGTTCGGTGTCACGCTTTGCCCGAAGAGGCTTCGAAAATGCAATTCATTTGCGGTTGCAACGGGTGTGTTCAACGAACGATCGAGTTCGGTGGCATAGCCGCTACTGAACGCGGCTCCCATGTAGGGCATCAGGGTTGTCCCACCAACGGAATAGCGTCCGCTGACCGAGGGAACATCTCGAAATACTGGGGGGCTGGCACTGGGCCCCGGCATGGCGTCCGACGGTGGAGCGAGAGCCGCTTGCAGCGTCGAAGTTTGGAGTGTCCCGAGGCTCACAGGGCCTAGCGGAACCGGCTGACCATTGATAAGCATGGTTGGCTCGCCGCCGACAGCCGGCATGACGGGCACCAGGAGACTCCACAGAATGAGAAGAACCAGCACTGAATGGGTTTGCCTTTCAGGTCTGACACCCAGCGCCATGATCATACGCAAGCCGCCTCGATCCTCGCGGCAACTCCGAGCCGCTCAATAGCCTCGCCCGGTGCTCCCTCCACGGCTCATCCGGTCCAACTGCAGAGCATCATACCGTTGCTTCAAGTCCGGATGTTCCCCGAGATAGCGCTGGACGGCGGCGTCGTCGGCGAAAATTTCCGGACTGCGCTTGCGATAGTCTTCCACCGTCAAGCCGTACTTCGACAAGAGCTCGCCGAGCTTCGTATTGATGTCGGCGCTCATCTCCTTCATCGCCTCCTGCGACGGCCGTTGCCCTTCTTTGAAGCGTTCCCCGCCCCGGAAGTAATTCGTCATCATCTCTCCGATGTCAATGCGGGCGTTCACGAATTTTTCCACTTCGGCCGGGTCGGCGGCAAAGCCGACGCCCGTCCCGAACAGCATGCCGACGCACAGGAAGAGGATCCACGGTGTCGATCGTCGCATGAACGTTCTCCTTCAGTTGTGACTTACGACTCTCATCATCCGCCACGGGTCATGGGATAGAACTAGGG
>DASTSI010000099.1:0-9259 GCA_035760745.1 Nitrospira sp.
CTTCCTGGATGAGGTCGAGGAACTGCAAGCCTCGGTTCGTGTACTTCTTCGCAATGCTGACGACCAGCCGGAGATTCGCCTCGACGAGCTCGGCCTTCCCCCGTTTCACCTTTTCTTCGGCAACGTCCAAGTGCTTGACGGCATCCTTGATCTCTTCGCTCGAGACCAACGCTTCTTCTGTCTCCAATTGACGGATCTTGGCCTTCGCCGCCTGATAGACCTTCTTGATGTCGAGCAGCGTTTCTTCAGACAGCCCGCTCCGCCGCTTCACCGCCAGAAAATCTCTCTTCTCCCGGCACAACTTTTTCAGAAGCTCGGCGCCGGCCTCTCCGCCCACCCCGATACGCCGCTGGCAGCTCTGAATCTCCCGTTCAGCGGTGCGGATTTGGATCGCCATTTCCCGGACGCGCTGAACCATGCGGTCCTTGAGCACGCCGTGCAGGTTCACCGCTTCCATCTTCTCGACGACCTGCTCCCGGATGGCGTCGATCTGTTTCTTGATCTTCTTGAGCTTGGCCGCGTCCTTCCCCGCCTGTCGGGCCTTCTCGTACAGTCCCTTCAACGACGTGGAGACCTTCCGGACGGAATTGAGGCCTTCCAAGGTCTTGATCCGCAGCTCTTCGTAATCTTTCTCGACCTCTTCCTCCTCGAAATCCTCCTCCGTCTCCACGATCGGGACGATCTCGCGGACGTCGATCTTGCCGTTCTTCAATTGCTCGCGGAGGGACAAAATGAATTCGATCGTCATCGGCATGCCGTAGATGACGAATGCGATGTCCCGCTTGCCCTCCTCGATCCGCTTGGCGATCTCGATCTCGCCTTCCCGGCTCAGCAGCGCGACGCTGCCCATTTCCTTCAGATAGAGGCGGACGGGATCGTCCGTTCGGCTCAATGCCCCCGGCGTGAGATCGATTTCCTTTTCGCCGTCATCGCCGTCGGCATCCTCGCCGTCCTCTCCCGCGTCGTCCCGGTCGCGGGTTTTCTGCTGCCGCTCACCGCCGTCCGGCGCATCAACGATCTCGATATCCATCTCGCCGAACATCGTCATGATGCTGCCGAACTGCTCCGACGACACCACTTCGGCCGGTAATGTGCTGTTCAGCTCGTCGTAGGTCAGGAAGCCCTTTTCCTTTCCGATCGAAATGAGCTTCTTCACTTCCACGAGCAGTTCTTGTTTCGCCATGCTTACTCCTTCACCAAAGACAACGTCCCGGCCGCCGGCCGTCCGGCCTTCCGCAACCGCAACTCATTGACCTGCGCATTGAGCGCCTGCGCCTCCTCGATCCGTCCTTCACGTTCGGCCGCCTTCAGCCGTGCGATCAACTCCCGCAGCACGGCCTCACTGCGTTTGCGATCCAGTCGATCGAGACACCCCTGAAGGTGCGCTTTCACATCGTCGAAATGCTCCTCGCGCATCGACAGTTCGGTGGCCAACGCCCCGCATTCCGGATCCGTCGCCGCCGTATCGAGCAAGCGCCGAAGACCGACCCGGCCGTCCTTGTCGAGCGTCGTGAGCGCTTTTTCGACGAGCGCGCGGCAAGCCGGGATGGAAAACGCCTCGGGATTGAGCCGTCTAATGTCGGCCGGAGTCAAATGCCCGTGCAACAGGAAGTAGACGAGATCGCGCTCTTCGCGCGCGCCTTTGAATGACACCGCGGCCTCGGTCTCTGCCTGACGGGCGAGGGGACGGCGGGATTCGCGTTGAAGCAGCGCCGGGTAGCGTTCGATGAGCCGCTGTTGGTTGATGCCGAGCCGTTCAGCGACGATCCTAATCCGTTCTTCCCGTTCGATCGGATGTTCACTCTTTTGGAGAATCCGCAAGATTTCGTCGATGCTGCGGATGCGCCCTTCCATGGTGCCGGCTTCCGCGGACTTCAAACTGTGCTCCAAGGCAAAGTCGAGGAGGCTCGGGGCTTTCTCTTCCAATCGTGCAAACGCATCGGGGCCCTCTTTCCTGACGAAGGTGTCGGGATCGTCGCCGGCGGGAAGCGTCACGACGGTCACGCCGAGGCCGCTGTTGACGAACAGATCCAGTGTTCGCAGCGCCGCTCGCACGCCGGCCGGGTCGGGATCGAACAACAGCACGACCTTCGAAGCGAACCGCCGCAGCACGTGGACATGCTCAGGGGTGAGGGCGGTCCCCAGCGTCGCGACCGTATGCCTGAGCCCGGCTTGATGGAGCGCAATGGCATCGAAGTACCCCTCGACGACGACCACGGTTTTCGTCCTGGTGACGGCCTCGCGCGCCAGATCCAGCGCAAAGAGCGTCTGGCCCTTCTTGAACAGCGGCGTATCCGGAGAATTGAGGTATTTGGGCGTTCCCTCACCCAGGACCCGTCCCCCGAAACCGACCACGCGCCGCCGCAGATCCGTGATCGTGAACATGACCCGTCCCCGAAAACGATCATAGAAGCCGGAGCCGCTGTCCCGCGCAATGATCAACCCCGCCGCCGCCAGGTCGGCATGCTGATATCCTTGCTTGGTCATCGCCTTCAACAACCCGTCCCATTCGGCCGGCACGGCGCCGATGGAGAATGACTCGATGGTGGATTGCTGAATCCCCCTGCTGACCAGATACTCCCTCGCCTCCAGGCCCCTCGCCGCGTCGCGCAAGTTCTGCTGAAACCACTCGGCGACGGCCCGGTTGAGTTGCTCCAGACGTCCGGCTTGTGCGGCTTGCGGTCCGCTCGCGGGGTGACTTTCCTGCACTTCGATGCCGGCTTTGCGTCCGAGCTCGCGAACGGTTTCCGGGAAGCTCGCCCCGGTGATCCGCATGAGGAACGTGAACACGTTTCCTCCTGTTCCGCACCCGAAACAGTGGAAGATTTGCCGGGAAGGACTGACCGTAAAGGAAGGTGACTTTTCCTGATGGAACGGACAGAGCCCCTTCAGATTCTGGCCCGCTCTCAACAGGCTGACATGCTGTCCGACGACTTCCGTGATGTCGATACGGTCTCTGATCTGATTGATAATGTCCTCAGAAATCAGGCCTCGGCCCACGGGAGTCGCGGCTCCTGTACCCTGCCGGGATGGCAAGGGTCGTACAACGTAACTGATCGGAAAATTTGAAGGGTCAGCGTAACAGACGGACGGGAAATGTGTCAATGTGCAGAAGTGGCTAAGGAGAGCAGCGGTCGCTCGATGCGGCTGCTGGCTTCACTCGCTATCCTGGCGGCCAGGTCATGCGTCGCCCTCCCAGCACGTGAAAATGAAGATGATCGACCGTCTGCCCCGAGTTGCGGCCCGTGTTGGTGACGAGCCGATAGCCCGACTCCTGTACTCCCTTGAGCTTCGCGATCGTGGTACAGACGACGAGGAGATGCCCCAGCAAAGTTTCGTGGCCCGTTCCCAAGTCCTGTACCGAAACGGCGTGACGTTTGGGAATGACGAGCGTGTGCACCGGCGCCTGCGGATTGATATCGTCGAACGCGAGCGCATGGTCGTCCTCATGGACAATCTTTGCCGGAATTTTTCTCTCGACAATCTTGCAAAACAGACAATCGGACGACATCACCGCCCTCCATCGGTTCGCCAAAGCATTCAGTCCACAGTCCTCTCCGCCCTCAACCCCGGCTGTCCGAATCGACGTCCCAGTTCCTCATAGATCTCGTACAGCGAGAGGTCGTGGTACCCCAAGACCATCAACGTGTGAAAGAAGAGGTCCGCGACCTCATACACAATCTCCTCTTTCTTGCCTCCTTTGGCGGCGAGCAGCACCTCGCCGGCTTCCTCCGCGACCTTCTTCAGGATTTTGTCATGGCCGCCGTCGAACAGTTTCGTCGTGTAGGAGCCGGGGTGCGGATGATCGCGGCGGTCGCGAATGATGCGGAGCACGGCTTCCAGTATGGCGCCCGATGCTTCCTGGGTCTTATCGTTCTCCGGACTTCCGTCACGATCGAGCTTCGTAAAGAAGCAGGCGCGCTCACCGGTGTGGCAGGTCGGACCGAGCGGTTCCGCTTTCACCAACACCGTATCCCGATCGCAATCGACGAAGAGTTCTTTGACCTTCAGTTTGTGGCCGGACGACTCCCCCTTTTCCCAGAGTTGCCGTCGGGAACGACTCCAGAAATGGACGGACTTGGTTGCGACGGTCTTGGCCATCGCTTCCTCGTTCATGTAGCCGAGCATCAGCACGGTCCCGTCCAGCCAGTCCTGCACCACGGCGGGAAGCAGTCCGTGCTCGTCGAATTTGAAGTCGCCGCGTCCCAACCTTCTACCCTCCCGCTGACGGGTGGATCATTCTCACCGGCACTCCCCGTTCCTTTAAATAGGCTTTGGCTTGCGGAATGGTATAGGTTCGGAAGTGAAAAATCGAGGCAGCCAAGACGGCATCCGCCTTCCCCTTGACGAATCCCTCATAGAGATGCTCGAGCGCGCCGACGCCGCCGGAGGCGATGACCGGAACCGTCACCCCGCCAGACACCGCCGCGGTCAGGTCGAGATCATAGCCGGTCTGGCGGCCGTCCTGATCCATGCTGGTCAAGAGAATCTCTCCCGCGCCGTACGCTTCCATCCGTTTCGCCCATTCGACGGCATCCAAACCGGTGGCTCTCCGGCCTCCGTGGGTGAAGACTTCCCATCCGCCACCGCGCCGTTTGGCGTCGATGGCCACGACGATACATTGCGTTCCGAACCGTTCCGCCGCCTCCTTGACGAATTCCGGCCGCTGGACCGCGGCCGTATTGATGCTCACCTTGTCCGCTCCGGCATTCAAGAGATCACGGATATCGCCCAACGTGCGAACGCCGCCGCCGACGGTCACCGGCATGAACACGCGGGCCGCCGTCTGCTCCACCACGTCAAGAATCGTCTTTCGGTCTTCGTGTGAAGCCGTGATATCCAAGAAGCACAGTTCATCGGCCCCCTCGCGATCGTAGAGCGCGGCCGCTTCCACGGGATCTCCGGCATCGCGGAGATCGACAAAGCTCACCCCCTTGACGACCCGGCCGTCTTTGACGTCCAGGCACGGGATGATGCGCTTGGTCAACATGACTCACCCTTCCTCGACGGCGAGGATCGCCGTGCGGAGGTCGAGTTTCCCGTCGTACAACGCCTTGCCCACGATGGCCCCTTCGACCCGAGGCCCGAGCGACCGAACCGCGCGAAGATCGTCGATGCGGCTGATTCCGCCCGAGGCAATGACGGGAACCGAAGCCTGTTCGACAATCTCCGCCAGGGCCCGGATGTTCGGTCCGCTCAACATGCCATCACGGGCGATGTCCGTGTAAATGACGCCCCCGATCGCCTGGTCCGCCGCCCGCCTCAACAAATCGACGGCCCTCGTCTCCGACACCGACGTCCAGCCCTTCACGGCGACCTGCCCGTCCTTGGCATCCAGCCCGAGGAGGATGCGCCCGGGAAATTCGCGACAGGCTTGGGCAAGCAACCCGGGGTCCGTGAGCGCGGCGGTTCCCAACACGACGCGCGATACGCCGGCCAGCAGGTATCGCCGCACCGTCTCCATCGTTCTGATTCCGCCGCCGACCTGCACCTTGACGTTGGCGTGCTTCAACACCGACTCGATCTGCGGCAGATTGCGGGGCTCTCCGTCCATCGCGCCGTTCAGGTCCACGACATGGATCAGCATCGCGCCCTGCTCCTGCCAGCGCCGCGCGACCGAGGGAATATCCTCGGAATACACGGTTTCTTTCGCCATGTCGCCTTGGCGCAACCGCACGCACCGTCCATCCTTCAAATCAATGGCCGGGATCACCAACATGTCATGAGCCTCCCGGCGACCCGAACGGAAAATGCTTCAGGATCGAATCGACGCCGTAGCGCGCCAAGTCCTCGGCCGTCACGAATCCTCCGCCGTGCTGGATGAAAGCCACGAAATCCTGCGTCATCGGCTTTTGCTTCTCATAATAGTTCCCGACCCATAGAACCTGCCCATCCGCGGCGACGAGTTTGACTTCGAATCCCACCGTTGCCGGAGGGTTGGCACCCAGTCGGCTGCCGACGCGTTCCTGGTAGACCAGCACTTGCCCCATCAAGGCCGCGTCGGCTCGAAGGGCCTTGGCAATGTGGGCAGCGGCGGCTTCGGGCGTCGTCTTCGCCGCATCGCCGGCCGGCATCGCGACCTTGGCCGCCTCGCTGGGAGGCAACACATTGATGCCCTTCCAATTGCGCAGACGCACCCAGAACAACTGCGTCACCTTTTCCGCCGCGTAGCGAGGAACGGCAACCGTTTGTCTGATCGGCGGCTCCACGTTGGGAGGAATCTCCAACGCAATGTCCGATCCAAGGGCGCCTTGGGGCGTGGAGACATATTGATCGCCCACGTCGCGGACCTGGGGAGTTCCCATCGCGGTAAAGGGCAGCAAGACCATCGTCCGAACCTGGTAGCGAGGCAATTCGCTCGAGGCGTGCGTCGTCACCTTGGCCCCGCTGCAACCGAAGCCGGCCGCGATCGTGGTGACCAACGTCAGGATGTGAAGGGCACCTTTCACTTCACGCCTCTGAGACAGACCCAAGGATGGACACCGCGTGCCCCGTCCGAAATCGTGGCCAGGCAGGGCTTCGGCAAGCGGCACTCCGACGCGGACGTTTCCCGGACCGTTGAGGGGGAAGGCAACCGGAGCACGCGGCTGGTGGCCATATTCGACTTCCTGCTAAGCACGCCAGCCCCCGAAATTCTTGATCAGCCGCAGCCCCACCGATTGGCTCTTTTCGGGGTGAAACTGGCACGCCACGATGTTGTCGCGCCAGATGCTGGAGACAAAGGGAACGCCGTAGGTCGTCACGGTCGCGGCGATCGCGGGATCGGCGGGATCAACGAAGTAGGAGTGGACAAAGTACCAGTCACTCTGGTCCTCGATGCCGTCGAAGAGCGGACACGGTCGCTGCAAGCGAACCTGGTTCCATCCCATGTGCGGGACTTTGAGCGTCGGGTCCAACGAGAACTTTTTGACTCGACCGGGAAGGATCCCCAGGCCTTTGTGCAGGCCGAATTCCTCACTCTCGGTAAACAACAGTTGGAGGCCGAGACAGATGCCGAGGAACGGCTTGCCGGATCGGATCGTGGCATGGATCGAATCGACCAAGCCGTATCGTTCGAGATTCCCCATACAGTCCCCAAAGGCGCCGACGCCCGGGAGGACGACCCCGCTCGCCTCCGCAATCAACCGGGGATCCCTGGTGACCACCGCTTGGTGCCCGACGGCCTCGAAGGCCTTCGAGACGCTCAGGAGATTGCCCATGCCATAATCAATGATCGCGATCATCGCCGGCTCACAGACGACCCTTCCATTTCAGACGCGCCTAACCTTACCGTATTTCCGGCTCTCATTGCACCCGATCCTCGGGCTGACTTGCTCCATCGTTCTGTGGTACTGTCCGCCTCATCGAGTCACAACCGTTTGTGAAAATCTTCCACTCGTCCACGGTAGAGCGACGCCGGTCCCATATCTGAATCGAGGTGGAAGAAAGCTCGGTGCACGCGCATCCCGAGCGTTGAGTTGCCCGGCATCGGAGGGCCGGGCTGGTGACAGCAAACCATTTCAGCGTCCTGCCAGGAGTGACCACGATGATCCGCGCAGCAATACTCGGCGGAGGTGCGATCGCTCTGGTGATTCTCGCAGCCGTCTGTATCCCCCGTCACCTGCCGCCGCCGGTTCCTTCGACCAGCCTTCCGGCGAATTTTCACGCCCGCTTGGAATCCGGCACCCTGACGCTCCGCGGCTCTCTGCCGGACTCCACGACTCGCGAGACCATCGTGCGGGAGGCTCATGCGCGGTACGATGAGGCCAAAATCAAGATCGTGGACGAGCTGACGGTGGATCGCCAAACGACGGCGGCGCCCTGGCTCGAGACGCTTCCCGCCATCCTTCCGGTGCTGCGGCAAATGAGCGGACGCGGTTCGGTGATCGTCGACGGCCGGTCGATCGTCTTGAGCGGCCGAGTCCCGACGGAACAAGCGAAAGCGGCGGTGCTACGGAGCGTGGCACCCATGACGGCCACCGGTCTCCAGCTGGAGGATCATGTCCTGGCTTCGGCCCCCGGTTCTGCGCGCCCGCAACGCGGCACGCTTCAGTCGCGGATCAACGCCATTCTCTCGCATGGAAAGATCGAGTTCGAATCGAATAAAGCCACGCTGACCGCCGCCGGCAAGACCACCTTGGACCAATTGGTTCCCGTACTGAGAGACGCGCCCCGGTCGGTCATTGAGATCGGCGGTCACACCGACAGTTACGGCGCGCCCGAATATAATATGGAGCTCAGCCGCCATCGGGCGGAAGCCGTCCGCGACTATTTCGTCAAGCAGGGACTCCCCCACCGTTTCATCCCCGTGGGCTACGGCGCGACCAAGCCGCGCACCTCGGACAACACCAAGGCCGGCCTGCAGCGCAACAGACGCATCGAACTGCACGTGAAAGGAACCGGTGACGTATGACGGTGCTCATCGGCGAAATACTGGGGTGTTTGATCGTCGCCGCCGGAATCGGCGCGGTCGTCGGCTGGTTGCTGCGGCACCTCTCGGTGCACTCGCTCAACCAACACATCTACGACGTCACCACCGCGCTTCAGCAAAAAGAACAGGCCCTTCACCAAACGCAGCTCGAAGCCAAGGCGAAAGCCTCGACGATTCACATCTACGAGGGCAAGCTCACGGCCCTGGAAGCAGCCGCAAAGTCGGCGCAGGACGATCTCGCCGCCCGAACGGAACAACTCGCCGCCGTCCAACGAGAACTCGCCGCCGCCGCGCAGCGCGTCTCGGCCCTGGAAACCGACCACGCGGCCTCGCTCCAGCAATTCCAGGATCGGGATTCGACCATCGCGATGTTCGAACAGGAAGTTCGTCAGGCGAACGCGGCACGCACCGCAGCCCAACAGGCTCTGAGCTTGAGAGAAGAGCAACTCTTCCAGCTGCAAGAACGCCTCAACGAATTGGAACACGCCGTCTCCGAGATCGACACCCTCAAATCACATATTGTCGAACTCGAGCCGGCTCAGGGGCGGGTGCACTGGCTCGAAGTCCAACTGAGCGAAAAGGAGGTGCAACATCGCGCCACCCTCCACGAGTTCGAAGAACAGCAAGCGGCGTTGGCGAAGCACACAGCGGAACTCACCGCGCTGAAGGAGCACCTGCGCAAACAGACCGAGCAACTGAAGGAGTGGGAAACCCGCTATCAAAAGCTGCTGAAGCAGCATGATGCGGACGCCGCGCAGATCGAGAAGCAACGCGTCTCGATCCAGGAACTGCGAAGCACGCTCGCCGAACGGGAACGAAGCCTGGAGGAGCGAGAGTCGGAAACGGCGG
>DASTSI010000100.1:0-3115 GCA_035760745.1 Nitrospira sp.
TGTTGGCGCGGACGATGTTCTTCAAGTCCAGACGTTTCGCCTCATGCTTGAAGCGCGCGTGCAAGGTCTCGGAACCCAATTTGGAGCAACTGCCGCGCGGATCGTCCGGACTTCGCTGATTGGTGCAGATGAAAATATGTCGCTTGAATCGGGACAAGGCTGGTCCAAGTCAGGCTTGCATCGTCGTCGTTTGAAACCGATCGATCAATTGTTTCACGTCGGCCGCCGAAAGCAGGGCGGATTGGCCGGATGAACCGCCCAGAATGGCGACGATTTCCCGGAGTCGGAGCGCAGCACGCTGAAAATGTTCCGGACTCGCAAGCTCAGACAGTTGACCGGCAACCAACTTGTCGTGCTCCGCGCGGATATCGCGGAAATCGCGCTGCAAATTCTTCTGCATCGAGCACCCTTCACAGTACCACTTGGGGCTTTGGTCGCTGGAGGGAGATAAGCGATCGTACGCCCGGCCAAAGAAATCTTTCCCGAGCGACAGCTTCATTAGCGGGATCCCGCTCACGTTGCATCCATTACAGGCGGCTGTCATCGTTGGTATCCTCCCGAGGTCAAAGTCGAGCGGCCCTCACGCCCACTACTACACAAGAAAAATGTGCACATGGCACAGGTTAATGAAGACCGCCATGCTAACACAGGACGTCTTCCCGGGTGAAGGGTACGCTGCCGCGACGTGATGACCTCGGCTCCGTCCTCTGCGGAATCCTGCTCGCTACACACCCGGAATACTTCCAGCAGTATGGAGAGCGGACGGTGCAGCGATGCCCGCCTTGGGCATGCCGCGCGGCGGCGTGCAGCGCCGGACACCCTCGATGACGCCCCTCGGAAGAAGAATGGTGGGCGGCGGCGATCGAGCTACGGGCACGACAGGAAATTGGTCGGGGCGAGAGGATTTGAACCTCCGACCCCTGCGTCCCGAACGCAGTGCGCTACCGGGCTGCGCTACGCCCCGACCTAGGGTGGGTGTGAAAAGGAAGCGCGATTGTCTTACATCAGGGGGTCGAAACGCAAGCCATGCGCTTCCGCCACCGCCCGGCAAGTGATCTTCCCGTCGAAGAGATTCACGCCCTTGGCCAGCCCGGGATCCGAGCGAATCGCGGACTCCAGTCCCTGCCCCGCGACTTTCATGACATAAGGCAGCGTCGCATTGGCGAGCGCGCCGGTCGACGTACGAGGGACGATGCCGGGAATGTTCGCCACACAATAGTGCAGGACGCCCTCGGCGACGAACACCGGATCGGAATGGCTGGTGGGCCGCGTCGTTTCAATGCAGCCGCCTTGATCCACCGCCACATCGACAATCACGGAGCCGGGTCGCATCTTGGCGACCAACGCGCGAGAGACCAGCCTGGGCGCACGTGCGCCCGGTACCAACACGGCCCCGATGAGCAGGTCGGCATCCGGGACGGTCTCTTCGATCGCTCCCTGTGTCGAGATCCTCGTGCCGATCCTACCCCGGTAGAGCTCGTCCAAATGGTGCAGTTGCCCGATATCGAGATTGATCACCGTCACCCGCGCGCCCATTCCCACGGCGATGCGTACCGCGGCGCTTCCCACGGTTCCTGCGCCGAGCACGACCACGTGCGCCGGTTCCACTCCGGGTAACCCTGAGAGCAAGACCCCGCGCCCCCCGTGGGTCGTCTCCAGATAATGCGCACCGATCTGGACCGACATCCGACCGGCAATCTCGCTCATCGGCTTCAGCATCGGAAGACTTCCGTCTTTTGCTTCGACCGTTTCCCGGGCGATCGCGGTAACCTTCTTCGAGAGCAGGGCTTTCGTCAGTTCGGGGAGCGACGCGAGATGGAGATAGGTGAAGAGGATCTGTCCGGGCCGGAATAATGCGCATTCGTTCAGCAAGGGTTCTTTGACTTTCAGGATCAACCCGGCTCGTTCGAACACCTCCTCCTTCGACCGCGCGACCGACGCTCCGGTACGGCGGTATTCGTCGTCCGAGTAGCCGCTGGCAACGCCGGCCGACGGCTCGATCCAGACCTCATGACCCGCGTGGACGAGCGCTTGCGCGCCGGATGGCGTCAGTCCGACCCGGTATTCGTGGTCTTTGATCTCCTTCGGGATCCCGATGATCATGTCATCTCCTCCGTCTCAGTTCTGTCAATTCTTTGTTTCTATTGTACCGGGAGCGCGCGAGGAATACAGGGCCTCGCAGGAGTATTACGCGGAAGGGGCGGAGCAAGCGCGGGGACTGTTTTTCGAGCGCCGAGAAGTGTAAAACACGTGACGCATCATAGGAGCTGTGAGACTATTCCTCCGTCGGGGCGATCCCGCGGGGCGCAAAAGGACCGAGCGTGATTCCGACGGCTGACCCCGTACGAGCGAGGATACTCGTGTCCGGGCGTGTTCAGGGCGTGGGCTACCGGGCGTTCGCGCTGCGCGTGGCGACATCAAAAGCGCTCCTGGGGACCGTGTGCAACCTCGACGACGGGCGTGTCGAACTCGAAGTCGAAGGCGCCAAAGACCGAATCGACGCGCTCGTGGAGGAATTGAGAGTCGGCCCGCCGGCGTCCCGCGTCTCCGACGTGCAAGTGGAATGGGGATCGGCTACCGGGCGCTTTGGCGATTTTCGGGTGCGGTACTGAACGGTGCGGTACTAAAGGACGGAGCTTCAGGGCAGCATGGCGAGAGGTCGCGACGAGTACGAGGATATGACTGAGGCCCGCCGACATTCGGCCCATCATGAAGAGGAGGTCGCCGAGGCGGCAGATGAGGACGGCGCGGATGAAAATCGCCGGCGCCGCTCCGACGGGCTCGACACCATTAAGAGTTACTTGCGTGAGATCCGGCGGTCCAGCCTGCTGACGTTCAAGCAGGAGCAGCAATTGGGCAAGCGCGTGATGGCCGGTGACGAGCAGGCCCGCCAACAAATGATCGAATCGAATCTGCGGCTCGTCATCAGCATCGGGAAGCGCTATATGCACCGCGGCTTCCCCTTCTCCGACATCGTCGAAGAAGGCAACATCGGCCTGATCAAAGCCGTCGAAAAATTCAACTACAAGCGCGGATTCCGATTCAGCACCTACGCGTCCTGGTGGATCAGGCAGTACATCGAGCGCGCCATCATCAATCAAGGCAAGCTGGTCCG
>DASTSI010000101.1:0-17109 GCA_035760745.1 Nitrospira sp.
ACGACGGCTACGACGTCGCGGACTATCTCGGCGTGTTTTCCGACTATGGGACCCTGAAGGATGTACGCCGGTTTCTCGATGAGGCCCATCGACGGGGCATCAGGGTGATTGCGGATCTCGTCCTGAACCATACCTCCGATCAGCATCCCTGGTTCCTCGAGTCCCGGAGCGCTCCGGACTCCCCGAAGCGGGACTATTACGTGTGGAACGACACCGACAGGAAGTACGAACTGGCCCGCATCATCTTCATCGACACGGAGAAGTCGAACTGGACCTGGGATCCGGTGGCGAAGGCCTATTATTGGCATCGTTTCTTCAGTCACCAGCCCGATTTGAATTACGACAATCCGGAATTGCGCCGGGTGATGCTGGACATCCTGGCGTTTTGGCTCGACCAGGGCCTGGACGGATTTCGTTGCGACGCGGTGCCGTACCTCTTCGAGCGCGAAGGCACGATCTGTGAAAACCTGCCGGAAACTCATGCGTATCTCAGGGAAGTGCGCCGGCGAATCGACGAGGCGTATCAGGGACGGATCTTGTTGGCCGAAGCCAACCAGTGGCCCGCGGACGTCCGGCCCTATTTCGGGAACGGCGACGAATTTCACATGGCCTTTCATTTCCCCTTGATGCCCCGCCTCTTCATGGGACTCCGGAGCGAGGATTGCGGACCCATCCTCGACATGTTCACGCATACGCCGGCCATTCCGGACAACTGCCAGTGGTGTCTCTTCCTGCGCAATCACGACGAGCTGACGTTGGAGATGTGCTCGGGGGAGGAGCGCGACTACATGTACTATGCCTACGCGCGCGACCCGCAAATGCGGCGCAATATCGGCATCGCGCGGCGCCTGGCCCCGTTGCTCGACAACGACCGCCGGAAGATCGAATTGCTCAACAGCCTGGTCTTCACCCTGCCCGGCAGCCCCATCGTGTACTACGGGGACGAAATCGGCATGGGAGACAACGTCCACTTGGGAGATCGAAACGGCGTCCGGACGCCCATGCAATGGACGGCGGACCGCAACGGCGGCTTTTCCAAGGCTGACAGCGCCTCGCTCTACCTGCCCGTCATCGGGGATTCGGTGTTCGGCTACCAGGCGGTCAACGTCGAAGCCCAGGTGCAGACCTCGCACTCCCTGCTGCACTGGATGCGGCGGCTCATCGCCGTGCGAAAGCGCTATCAGGCCTTCGGACGCGGCA
Source organism: Nitrospira sp. (assembly GCA_035760745.1). GTDB lineage: Bacteria > Nitrospirota > Nitrospiria > Nitrospirales > Nitrospiraceae > Nitrospira_C. The sequence goes on from DASTSI010000101.1 coordinate 1,201, forward strand.
CGATCCAGTTCCTTCGCCCTCGCAATGAAAAAGTGCTGGCGTACCTCCGCCGCTACGACGAGAGCGTCCTGCTCCTCGTGCACAATCTCGCGGGGTCGGCGCAGGCCGTGGAGCTCGAGCTGGCCGAGTTCAACGGGGCGGTCCCCGTCGAGCTCTTCGGTGAATCGCGGTTCCCGCGGATCGACACACGCCCGTATCTGCTGACGCTCGGCCCCTACGGCTACTACTGGTTCGCGCTCGACCGCCCGGACGCACACGAGGGCGCGTACGGGATCGAAGACGCGTTGGTGTAACGGCAGCAGGGACGCCCATGGCCCAGGACCTTGACGAATATCGGGACGTCGCGCCGAAAGGGACGATCGATTTTCTCCATCGTCTCAGCGAGTCGGTCACCGGCCGCCGGTTCATTCACGTGAGCACGGTCCGCTACGGGGGAGGCAGCGCCGAACTGCTCCGCCGGTTGATTCCGATCCTGAACGGGCTCGGCGTGGTGGCGCGATGGGAAGTGCTCGCCGTCGATCAGGAGTTCCTGTCCGTCTCACGGCGCTTGGCGGCAGGCCTGCAGGGACAGGACCGCGAGCTGTCCGACGCCATGCAGCAGGCGTATCTCGACACCAACCGCCGGAATGCGGACAGCCTCGCCCTGGAAGGCGACGTGGTGATGATCCACGATCCCCAGCCCGCGGCGCTGGTGGAATACCGCAAAGACGGCAAGTGGATCTGGCGCTGTCACATGGATTTGGCCCAGCCGCAGCGCCGCGCCTGGAGCTTCCTCCGCCGTTTCGTGCTGCGGTACGACGCCGTCATCTTTTCCCTCGACGGGTTCGCTCAACGCCTGCCCATGCCCAAATTTCTCATCTATCCCTCCATCGACCCGTTGAGTGCGAAAAACCGTGAGCTGCCTCGCGCCGAGGTCGCTGAGGTGTTGGAGCGCCTCGCGATACCTCGCGACAAACCGCTGCTCGTTCAAATCGCCCCGTTCGAGCGCCTGAAAGACCACCTCGGCACGCTGAAAGCCTACCGACTCGTGAAGCAACACCACGACTGCCGCCTTGTCCTGGCGGGCGGCGGAGTGGCCCACAACCCCGAGGGGGAAGCCGTGTTCGCCGAAATCACGACCGCTGCGAGGCGGGATCCCGACGTCCATATCCTTCAGCTTCCTCCCGAAGCGGATCTCGAGATCAACGCGCTGCAACGAGCCGCCACCGTTGTCGTGCACAAGCCGATCCATGAAGAATTCGGCATTGGGATCTCCGAGGCCATGTGGAAAGGCAAGCCGGTCGTGGCCGGCGATGCGGGCGGCATCCACGCCCAGGTTCTCGACGGCATGACGGGATTCTTGGTACGGTCCGAGGAAGGTCTGGCGTTCCGCGTTCGCCAGCTCCTGAACAATCCTGGCTTGATGCAGCGCATGGGCGGGGCGGGACGGGAACATGTCAGGAGGAACTTCATGATCACCCGGCATCTTGCCGATTACCTGACGCTGTTGAATCTCTACACTTCGGGACGTCTCGCATGACCGTGAACACGCCGGCGCAGGACCGGGCGGAGGAGACATGGCAGGAGATCCGGAAGCAAGTGGCGTTGGAACGTGTCGAGATTCTTGTGGGCCTTCCGAGCTTCAACAACGCGGAGACCGTCAAGGGCGTCATCGACGCGGTGGTCACCGGCCTGCAGACTACGTTCTCGTCAGCCTCCGTCCTGTTGCTGAACGAAGACGGCGGCTCGCAGGACGGCACGCCGGAGCTCGTCAAGGCCGCCGTGGAGGACCGTGTGCCAATCGCATTCGTCACACGAGCCCGGAGCGCAGCGGCGGGGATTGAAGGCTTTCCCCCGCTCTCGCACGCGTGGGTCTCCGGCCGCGCCGAAGCGTTTCATTCGTTCTTGACGGTGACGACCCAGGCCGGCGCCGCGGCGTGCGCCGTGATCGATCCGGCGATGCGGGGGGTCACGCCGGACTGGATGAAATGGTTGCTCGGGCCGATCGTCGAGTCCCGGGCCGACTATGTGGCACCCCTCTTCCTCCGGCCGCGCTACGAGGGCACCTTGACGAACACCCTGGTCTATCCCCTGAATCGGGCCCTGTACGGTGCGGCGATGCGCTATCACACCGGAGGCGGATGCGGCATCTCCGGCGGGCTGGCCGCGACGCTCCTGCAGCGCGATTTTTGGAAAGAACGGGCGGCGCATTCCAGCATCGAAAGCTGCTTCACCACGGTGGCCGTGGCCGAACGACGGCCTCTGTGCCAGGCGGGCCTGGGCGAGAAGCTGATGCAGGGGCCGCCGAGCGGCGAGGACGTCTCCACGGTCGTCGCGCAGACGGTGGACTTGGTGTTCTACTTCATGGAACGGTACCAGGACGTGTGGGAGCATCCGAGCGTAGCTCGTCCGGTACTGGAGGTCGGGTTGCCGGGCGGACTGCTCCCGGATCACGGCGCGATCAACGTGGATCGGATGATCCGCGGCTTCCGACTCGGCCTGCGAGATCTGCTTCCTCTGTGGGAAATCATTCTGTCCCCGGAGACGCTGTCCGGGATCCTGCCGCTGGGCGTGGTGGACAAGGAGGATTTTGTGTTTCCCCCGTCCTTGTGGGCCCAGACCGTGTACGACTTCGCGCTGGCCTATCATGAGAAGGTCCTGCATCGGGATCACTTGCTCAAGTCTCTGACGCCTCTGTATCTCGGCCAAATCGCCTCGCTGGTGCTCCGCACGCAAAGCCGTAAACCTGAACAGGTCGAGGAGTGCATTGAGGAACTCTGTGACACGTTTGCTCGGATGAGACCCTATCTCGTCGAGCGATGGAGGTTCTCATGAAAGAGATGTGGGAAGATGCCATGCTGGAAGCGTTTCGCGAAACGAGCCGACGATTGGCGCTCTTCTTGCCGAAGATGCTCGCGCTGCTCACCTTCCTCGCGCTCGGACTGATCGCCGGATGGCTCGTCAAGCATCTCCTGATGCGCCTGTTGACGGCGCTCCGCTTCGATGCATTCTGCGAACGCCTGGGCCTGATGCCGGCCCTCATGCGGGCCGGCGTGGTCCAGCCGGCCTCTTCGCTCATCGGCCGCCTGTCGTTTTGGGTGGTCTTTCTCGTCTTTACGCTGATGGGCATCGACGCGTTGAACCTGCCGGCCACCGCCAATCTGACGAGCCTGCTCTTGAGCTTCGTACCCAACGTGCTGACCTCGGGATTCGTCCTGCTCCTCGGCGTGCTCCTCGGAAACTTTTTGTCCGAGGCGGCGCTGATTGCGGCCGTGAACGCGCAAATCGAAGAAGCGCGCATCATCGCGCAACTCGTGCGATGGGGCGTCTGGATCTTCACGGCCGCCATGGTCCTGACCCAACTGGGCATCGCTAAGGAAATCGTCGTCGCGGCCTTCTGCGTCATCTTCGGAGGAGTAGTCCTCGCGGTGGCCATCGCCGTCGGCTTGGGCGGGCGGCACATCGCGCGGGACAAGTTGGAGCGGCGCCTGCGCCGACGACCGCGGGAAGAAGACGAGCTCACGCACATTTGAGTGCATGCGGATGACGGAACGAATGACGAAGGATAATCCCGAACACCGCCGGGTGGTCGTGGAGGCCCTGTCGCCTCAGGTCGACTGCGGGCGCTTTCCCATCAAACGCGTCTGCGGGGAGCAGGTCGTCGTCGAAGCGGACGTCTTTGCCGACGGGCACGACTCGCTCAGCGTCCGGCTCTGCTACCGTCCCGACGAGGAGGCAGCCTGGTCCGAAACACCGATGGAGCCCCTCGGGAACGACCGTTGGCGCGGCTCCTTTTCCACGACCAGGCTCGGCCGTTATCGGTACACCGTGACCGGGTGGGTGGACCACTTTGCGACTTGGCGGCGGCATCTGGCCAAGAAAGTGGAGGCCGGCCAATCGGTGGAGGTCGAGCTTCTCGCAGGCGCCGAGTTGGTCCGCCAGGCCGCCTCGAGAGCGCCCGACTCCGATGCCGCTCACCTCAGGCGGTGGGGTCAGGAACTCTCCGAAGAGCAGGCTCCTGCATCCGATCGGGTCCGCGCGGCGCTGAGCGAAGAGCTGTCGCAACTCGTGAAGCGGTACCCCGACCGGTCCACCGCCTCGACGTACGAGCGCGAACTGATGGTCGTCGTCGATCGCGATAAAGCGCGCTTCAGCGCCTGGTATGAACTGTTTCCCCGCTCCTGCAGCACGATTCCCGGTCGGCATGGCACGTTCAAGGATTGCGAAACCCGCTTGCCCGACATTGCGTCGATGGGCTTCGACGTCCTCTACCTTCCGCCGATTCACCCGATCGGCGCGACGAATCGCAAGGGCAAAAACAACGCGACGACCGCAGGCGAGCACGATCCCGGCAGTCCGTGGGCCATCGGCTCCCGGGAAGGAGGCCACAAGTCGGTCCATCCGCAATTGGGGACGCTCGACGATTTCGTACGATTGGTCAAATCCGCGCACGCCCAGGGCCTCGAAGTCGCCCTGGACATCGCCTTCCAATGTTCCCCCGACCATCCGTACGTAAAAGAACATCGCGAGTGGTTCCGCATCCGGCCGGACGGCACGGTGCAGTATGCCGAGAATCCGCCGAAAAAATATGAGGATATCTATCCGCTGGATTTCGAAACTCGCGACGCGCGGGCGCTCTGGAACGAACTGGAAAGCGTCTTCCGATTCTGGATCACACAAGGCGTGAAGATCTTCCGGGTCGACAATCCCCATACCAAGCCCTTTGCCTTCTGGGAATGGGTCATCGAACGAATCCAGCGGGACCATCCGGACACGCTGTTCCTATCCGAGGCGTTCACGCGTCCGAAGGTGATGTATCGGCTGGCCAAGCTCGGCTTCAGTCAGTCCTACAATTACTTTCCGTGGCGCAACACGAAATCGGAGCTGATCGGCTACTTCACCGAGTTGACCCAGACGCCGGTTCGCGAGTACCTCCGGCCCAATCTTTGGCCCAATACGCCGGACATCTTGACCGAATATCTCCAGCATGGAGGCCGTCCGGCATTCATGTCGCGGCTGGTCTTGGCCGCGACGCTCGGAGCGAGTTACGGCATCTATGGACCGGCCTTCGAGCTGTGCGAGAACCGGCCCCGCGAGGCAGGCAGCGAGGAATATCGTGATTCCGAGAAATACGAGATCAAACAGTGGCCTCTCGACCGGCCCGACAGCCTCCGTGAATTTATCGGGCGCGTGAATCGAATCAGGCGTGAGAATGCCGCCCTGCAGCACGATTGGGGCCTCCGATTCCATCACATCGACAATGACTGGCTGCTGGCCTACAGCAAGCAGACGCCGGACGGATCGAATGTGATCCTGGTGATCGTGAATCTCAGCCCTCATCATAGTCATTCCGGGTGGCTCCACCTCGACCTCGAAACGGTGGGATTCGACGCTGAGCGTCCGTTTCAAGCCCACGAGCTGCTGACCAACGCCCACTACTTGTGGCACGGCGCGCGGAATTACGTCGTGATCGACCCTCAATCTGTGCCGGCCCAGATATTCCGTCTTCGCCGTCGCGTCCGGTCGGAACATGATTTTGACTATTTTCTGTGAATCGGAAACGGGGGACGGAGCGCCTCGTCCTGTCTCGTTCGCCGTACAGGCCTGGCCGGAGATCCTGACCGGGCGTGAGCAGCCCAGATTCGAAGCGCTCCTACCCGGCATGCTGAAGGGACAACGCTGGTTCGGCGGGAAAGCGCGCCCGCTCACGGCCATGCGCCTCGTGGATGCGATGCCCATTCCCGGCGGCGCACAGGAGGCCGTCCTCCTGTTGATCGAGGCGTCCTACAAGGACGGGCCTGAGGAGACATACGCCCTCCCGCTGACCTCGGTCGTTGGAGAAGCCGTGAGGGAGGTCGAGCAACAGAGTCCGGCCAGCATCGTGGCTCGCTTTACGCTGGATGACGGCGGAACTCGGCGGAACGGAGTCCTTTATGATGCCATGTTCAGTCCAGCAATCGCGCAGGCCGTCGTCGGAGCCATCGGCTCGGAGGCACGATTCCCGGGGACGAGAGGTGCGCTTCACGGCCTGCCCACTTCCGAATATGACGCCATGGTCCCGCGCGAAGATGACAGCCGGATACGGGTCATGAAGGCGGAACAGAGCAACACGTCCGTGGCTTTTGGCGAGTCGGCCGTCTTCAAACTGTACCGCCGGGTCCAGGCCGGGATGAATCCGGATTGGGAAATCGGTCGACTGCTCACGTCGCGCTCGTTTCCCTATAGCCCCACCGTCGGAGGGGCGCTGGAATACCACTGGTCTGGTGAACCGATGACGATGGGTGTGCTGCAAGCCTTCGTGCGGAACGAAGGCGACGCCTGGAGCCGTACGCTGACGCACCTCGAGCAGTATTTTTCGTCGGCTCTCAATGAACCATGGATCGGCGATCATGACCCGGCCGACAAGCAGTCGCTGTGGGAGCTTGCCGGCGCTCTGTGCGAGGACTCCGCGGGAGCGCCATTGCGTCCCGGCTTGCAGACGGCTCTCGATCTCGGGCAACGGACGGCTGCGCTTCATCGCACCTTGGGACAGGCCTGCGAGCTTCCCGAGTTCGCACCGGAGCGCTTGACGGCCGACTATTGCCGGGCGCGCTACGAGTCCATGGCCGGCCTCTGGAAGCACGCCGCGCAGCTCTTGGCTCGTCGAACGGTGAACGAGCCCGCCGCGCAAGAGACGGTGCATCGCCTGCTGGCCCGCGAAGGCGACGTGCTGGCCCTGTTCCGGGCATTCCTGGAGATCAGGGACGGCGGGCTTCGAATTCGCTGCCACGGGGATTACCATTTGGGGCAGATCTTGTGCACGAAATCGGATTACGTCATCACCGACTTCGAGGGCGAGCCCGCGAGACCGCTGGCAGAGCGCCGGACGAAACAGTCGCCGCTCTATGACGTGGCCGGCATGTTACGGTCCTTCGACTACGCTTCATGGGTGGGGCTCGCGCGCGTGCAGCCGGTCGAGATCCAACGCCGGCTCGAGCCGTGGGCGGCTCATTGGTCCCGCTGGGTGCGTGCGGCATTCCTGCGAGCGTACGTCACCGACATCCAGGACGCGCCATTCTGGCCGCGCGCCGAACAGGCGCGAGAGGTGCTGCTGACCGTGCATCAACTCGAGAAAGCCGTCTATGAGCTCGCATATGAGCTGAACCACCGCCCGGACTGGATCGCCATCCCGTCGAAAGGGATCATTGAGATTTTGCGCACGAACCGGGTGCGCGCCGTAGCCTGATGTCACGCCATGAGGTGATGCCATGTACTATCAGCGAGCGGGGCTTGAGGTCGTGGATCAGATGAGCTGGCTCACGTCCCAGGATCTGCATCTCTTCAATGAGGGTTCGCACTTTCGTCTCTATGACAAGCTCGGAGCCCATGCCATGCGCTATGAAGGCATGGAGGGAACCTATTTTGCCGTCTGGGCGCCCAATGCCGAGCGGGTGTCGGTCATCGGCTCCTTCAATGACTGGGCCAAGGGCCTGCATTACTTGCGGCCGCGGGAGCAATCGGGGATCTGGGAGGGATTCATTCCGGGAGTCGGAAAGGGCCAGTTATACAAATTCCACATTCAGTCACGCGTGAACGGCTATCAGGTCGACAAGACGGATCCCTTTGCGCTGTTCAACGAGATCCCGCCGAAAACCGCGTCGATCGTCTGGGATCTGGACTATGAATGGCACGACGACACTTGGATGCGCAACCGCCGGAGCCGCAATGCCTTGGACGCGCCGATGTCGATCTACGAAATGCACGTCGGATCCTGGCGGCGCGTGCCCCACGAGCGACATCGTTCATTGAGTTATCGGGAATTGGCCGATGTCCTCCCGTCGTACGTGCGCGACATGGGATTCACCCACGTCGAATTCCTTCCGGTCATGGACCATCCGTTCTTCGGCTCCTGGGGATATCAGACCACCGGATATTTCGCGCCGTCCGGCTACTACGGCACGCCGCAAGACCTGATGTACCTGATCGACCGGCTGCACGCGCACGACATCGGCGTCATCCTGGACTGGGTGCCGTCCCATTTTCCGACGGACGCGCACGGCCTGGCCTTCTTCGACGGGACGCATTTGTTCGAGCATGCGGACCCGCAGCAGGGTTTTCATCCCGAGTGGAACACGCACATCTTCAACTATGGGCGGAACGAAGTGCGCAGCTTTCTCACGAGCAGCGCCCTCTTCTGGCTCGACAAGTATCACGTCGACGGCATTCGGGTGGACGCCGTGGCCTCCATGTTGTACCTGGATTACGCAAGGAAGGAGGGGGAATGGATTCCCAACCAATACGGCGGACGTGAAAACTTGGATGCGATCCGATTCCTGCGGCGGCTGAACGAGGAAGTGTACCACCAGTTCCCGGATGTCCAGACCATCGCCGAAGAATCGACGGCTTGGCCCATGGTTTCCAGGCCGACCTACCTGGGCGGGCTGGGTTTCGGTTTGAAGTGGGACATGGGCTGGATGCACGACACCCTGAGCTACATGAGCCAGGATCCGTTCTTCCGCAAATATCATCACAACAAGCTGACCTTCCGCATGCTCTATGCGTTCCACGAAAACTTCGTGCTTCCGCTCTCGCATGACGAAGTGGTGTACGGGAAAGGATCGCTGCTCGGGAAAATGCCGGGCGATGACTGGCAGAAGTTCGCCAACCTGCGCCTGCTCTTCGGCTATATGTACGCGCAGTGCGCCAAAAAATTACTTTTTATGGGGGGCGAGATCGGACAGTGGTCGGAATGGGCGCACGACGGCAGTCTCGACTGGGATCTCTTGCAGCACGATTTCCATCGCTCGCTCCAGCGGTGGGTCGCCGATTTGAATCACCTCTACCGGACGGAGCCGGCGCTTCACGAGCGGGACACCGACCCCGCGGGATTCGAATGGATCGACTGTAACGACGCGGAGTCGAGCGTGATCAGCCTGCTGCGCAAAGGAGCGTCACCCGACGATCAGGTGCTCGTCGTCTGCAACTTCACGCCCGTGCCGCGACAAAACTACCGTCTCGGTGCGCCCCGAGGGGGATGGTGGAAGGAATTGCTCAACAGTGACGCGGCAATGTACGGCGGCGGCGGCTGGGGGAACTTCGGAGGAGCGGAGGCGGTCCCCATCCCGATGCACGGGCGGACTCATTCATTGACGCTCACGCTCCCGCCGTTGGCGGCGCTCTTCTTCAAGCACACGAGCTAATCCGATCGTCGGATGAGGCGGCCTTCATTCGGTCCGAGGGGCAAGCGGGCCGCCTTGACTGCTCCTTGGTCCACATCCGGATCCGTCGACAGCACCAGCTGCCCTTCCCCGCCGGGCAAGGGATCGTTCAGCGCGCGATCGCTAAAATTCACGACGATCAGCCACCGCTCGCTCGGCCCGTCCTCACCGTCGGCCATCCGTTCGTACGCCAGGCAGTCATCGGGGAGGCCCTCAACGAGCCTCCACCGCCCCACTGTCAGGGCGGCGGAGCCGGCCCGGATCCGGATCAAGCGGCGATAGAGCGACAAGAGCGATCGAGAGTCCTGTAGTTCACGTACGACGTTGATGTATTGCGACTCCGGCGCAAGCGGCAGCCACGGATGTCCGTTCGTGAACCCGCCCCGAGGCGACTCATCCCACTGCATAGGCGTGCGTGCCGGATCCCGCCCCGGCCGGAACGGCCAAAAGCGTTTGGTGTACGGGTCGCGCAGGTCGCGATACCGCAGCCTGGCGTTCCGCATCCCCAGTTCTTCTCCATAATAGAGAAACGGCGTCCCGGGCATGGTGAGCAAGAGGAGCGCGGCCGCTCTCGCCCGTGCCTCGGCATTGCCGCCTTTGCCGTAGCGGTCGATGTGACGGAGCTGATCGTGGTTGCTGAAGACGACCGTGGGCCAGCCGCCTTTCGGGATCGCGGGGAGGTACTCCGAAAAGAATCGACGAAAACGATCGGCCTGCCACGGGGATTTCATCAGACGAAAGTCGAACACCAGGTGCAACTCGTCCCCGCCGGTGCCGTAGAACGAGGCGGGGCCGCCCGGCGTATCAGCCGCCGCTTCCCCGATGAGCACGATGTCCCGATAGGCCGAGATCACTCCTCGCAGCTCTCGCATGATCTCGTGTGCCAGCGGCTGGTCGCGATCGTACCGGTGCTGCTGCCTCGTATAGCCGCGCAGGCCGGACCTGAAGGGATTGGACGGCCACCGCATGTCTTTCCCGAGCCAGTTGATCGCATCGAGCCGAAAGCCGTCCACCCCGCGGTCGAGCCAAAACCGCACCACGTCCCACATCGCGGCTCGCACGCCCGGCTCGCGCCAATTCAAATCCGGTTGCTCCTTCAAAAATGAATGCAGGTAGTACTGCCGGCGGCCGGCATCCCACGTCCACGATGAGCCGCCGAAGCGGGCGTTCCAATTGCTTGGACGGCGGCCAAATGACCTCCCGTCGGCCCAGCAGTACCAGCGGGCCTTCGCCGACTCGCGAGCGGACCGGGAGTCGACGAACCAGGGATGGCGATTCGAGGTGTGATTGAGCACCAGGTCCATGATGACTCGGATCCCGCGATGGTGCGCCTCGGCGACCAGATCGTCGAAATCGGCGAGCGTCCCGAAGCGGGGATCGACCTGACAGTAGTCGCTCACGTCATAGCCGAAGTCCTTCATGGGAGACGGATAGATCGGCGACAGCCAGATGGCATCGACGCCGAGCGAGAGCGATGCATCGCCGCGCAGATAATTCAGACGGGACTGAATCCCGCGAAGATCCCCGATTCCATCGCCGTTGGAGTCCTGAAAACTCCAGGGATAGATCTGATAAAACACCGCGCGCTGCCACCAAGGGGCCGACGGACAATCGCCAGTATCTTGCATCGGCCTCCGACCATAACGAAGCCAATGCCGTGGATCAAGCGGAAGAGCGATCGAAGAGGAACCGTCCGGGCTTGGCCTAGAGGAACCTCCAAGGTTCGATCAACAAGCCGTCTCGTAGTGGGCGATGGCCGCTCGAGGCAGGTCAATGGAGGGTGAAGGTGCCCGAGCTGGAATGCTCAGATGGAGAACGCGTCGCTGTCGCACGACAGGGCACGACTCTACCGCCAGGTACCAGCAGCCGATGCAGCTTCATCGGAACTGGTTGCCCTATGGCCGTGCACAGGGGCGAAGGCCGAACGGGGAAAGGAGATGGTAAAGCAGGACCCCTTTCCAAGGACGCTCTCGACATGGATCGTGGCGCCGTGAGCGTCGGCGATTTCTTTCACAATCGCGAGGCCCAAACCGGCACCGCCCTGTTCTTGAGATCGGGAGGTATCCACGCGATAAAACCGGTCGAAGATCCGCGGGAGGTGCTCCGGAGGGATGCCCTCCCCGGTATCCGAGACCGCGACTTCGACGCGCGATCGTTCCCGCTTGAGGTGGACGTGAACGCGTCCGTGGGTGGGCGTATGACGAATGGCATTGTCGAGGAGGTTCAGGAACACGCGGTGCAGTTGTTCGGGATTGCCCAGCGCGCAGAGAGCGGGCTCTCCCTCCAACGTCAAGGCAATGCCCCGGTCCTCGGCGATGACTTGGAGCTCGCCGATCAACTCCTCGAGCAGCGGATTGAGCGGCACGGGCTTCATGACCGGGCGGAGGTCGGCAGCGGCCAAGCGGGTGAGCGTAATGAGCGACCGGCAGAGGTTCATCAGACGTTCCACCGAGGTCAGATTGGCAATCAGCGTCTCCCGATACTCGCTCGCGCGCCGGTTTTTTCGAAACGCGACCTCGAGATTCCCCTTCAGTGCGGTGAGCGGCGTTTGGATTTCATGGGCCGCATCGGCGACAAACCTCCGCTGGGACTCGACCATCCGCTGGATCCGATCCATCATGGCGTTGAAGGCCTCCGCCAAGTGCTGAAACTCTTCATAGCCGGCCTTCAGAGAGAGCCGAGTGATCAATGATGACGACTGGGTAATATTCATTGCGGTGGCGCTGAGCACCTCGATAGGAATCAACGTCTGATGGGTGAGCCAATTACTTGCCCACCAGGCAAGGACGGCGATCCCGAGCGAGGCGGTGACAAGCACCACCAGTAAGCCGTTCAAGGCCTGATCGAGAAAACGAAGCGGCGTTTCGGCCTGGAGAATATACTGCACGGCCCCCTGCTGGGTGATGGGCACCCATACACGCCGGATAGAGGTTCCCGCTTCGCTTCGCACTGTCGCGAACGGATGTTCGCCGGCCCTGGCCGCCTCGAGAAACCGGGGGTTCGCAGGCGGACCATTGGTGACGGCGGCCCCCTTCCAGAGGATGGTGCCGTCGAGCGCCAACAACTCGATCGACAAGGCGGCGTCCCGCAATTCGATTTGTTCTCCTTCATTTGGGATTGCCGTGTCGACCTCCGCGTCCTGTCCCTTCTGGGCGGCATCGAGGAGCACGGCCAGGTTCCGACGGGCAATGTCGGCCCACCCCTCGGCCGTGGATTCCAGCTTCGAATCGACATAGTGGTGGAGAGTCTGGTGGAAGCCGGTATACACGGCGATGTCAAAGGTCACCAAGATGACGGCGATCAGCGCGAGGGTTGAGCGTCGGATCTGGCGGCGGAATGATAAGCTCATCGGTTTCGCGGCGTTTGAATGACGTAGCCGATGCCGCGGACGGTATGGATCAGCGAGGCGGCGCCGGGACGGTCGATCTTGGCGCGGAGCGCGCGGATGTGCACGTCCACGATGTTCGTCATGGAATCGTACTGGTAATTCCAGACGTGCTCAATAATCGCCGTTCGAGTGAGGACCCGATCATGGTTCCGCAGCAAATACTCCAAGATCGCGTACTCCTTCAGCGTCAAAAAAATCTCCTGCTCGCCTCGCCACACCCGGTGCGCGATGAGATCCAGGTACAAGTCTGCGACTGTCAGGCAGGCTGCAGGCTGGGCCGTGCCGCGTCGCAACAAGGCCCGTACACGCGCGAGAAGCTCGGCAAAGGCAAACGGCTTGGTCAGGTAATCATCGGCTCCTGAGTCGAGCCCGAGGACGGCATCTTCTGTCGAATCCTTGACCGTCAATAACAGCACAGGGGTCTGCAATGCGTTGGCTCGAAGCGTGCGACACAGGGTAAACCCGTCCATTTTCGGCAGCATGACGTCCAAGATGATGGCGTCATACGACCCATGACTGGCAAGACGAAATCCGACGTCGCCGTCCCCGGCAAGATCGACGGTGTAGCGCTCTTCCTGCAGACCCTTCTTCAGGAATTGCGCGACACTAGGGTCATCTTCAACGACCAACAAGCGCATGTCCCAGCCCCTGCCACATTCTAGTGCATTTTTATACAGCGAGATGAGAAGCGCATGAGGCTGGGGTGAAGATTGCATGAAGCCGGCCTGGTTAAATCTTCATTTGGCGCTCATCGAGTTTTCATGATGATTTCGTACTATGGCATACACCGATGGCGTCTCGGCGAATTGTTGCGATGGTGTGCCTGCTGTGTTGCCTCGCTTCTGCCGGCTGCGTCACGGATGCTTCCGGTACCAGGCGGTTCAGACTCGAGGCGACCGAGAGTCGGTGCGGGGTGCCGACCATCAAACAGTTGACGGCGCTGCCACCGTTGCCGGTCGGCCCCGGTCCTGAGACGCCGGCCCCATCTCCCGACATCCCGCTCTCTGCACCTTCGCTCCGGCTCACGAAACTGCTCGGTCTCGAGCCCGCCTTGCGCGACTTGTGGAGCCTTCAGCAGGATCAGCCGCACGGAACGGCCCTGCTGTGGCGGCATCAACAGATCATGGATCGAATTTCTCTGGCGTCCTTCGACGTCATCAGCACGGTTACGGAACTTGATTGCGAAGAAGCACGAGCGGATCACGTAGCCGACGGGCTCACCGAGCTGCGGCAGGACAAGCAGGAAGGCGGCCTGTTCCTGGCCCTCGTCGGAGACGCGCTCATCGGCGTGGTCGCCGGCGCCCTCTCGCTCGCCGGCAAGGCGACCGCAGCCTCCGCCAATGCGATTCTCGGCGGCGCGCTGGCGACGGGGATCGGCGGAGCGGCGACGATTTTTTTGGCCGTGGAACAGGACTTCTCCCATCCCCGGAACCACCTTGCCGAACTCTGGAGGGGAGAAGACTCCTCGCCGCTGTTCCCTGATTCCGTCTGGCGATATCTTACCACCCCCTTGGACTCGTCTCATGGATCGATTCGAGACCGGTTGATCGCACGGTGGCAACATGAAGGCCGATTCGGGGAAGCTGGCTCGGAAGCCGCCAGCCGACGGGAGGCCCTCCTGCTCGGCGATCGCGGGACGTACGATATTCGGGATCTTCGCATACGGGCAGAGATGCTCAACCATCTGAAGTCTGCCGTGCTGCAGATGGGACAGGACTTAAATGTCCTGATGTACGAACTCGCGGCTGCCGCTCCCTATTCCATCCGCGCGGTGGCTGAGGCGACGCCATGACGGGCCTGACGCGGTCGGCAGCCTGGGTCCTGCTCCTTCCTCTCCTTATCGGCTGTGTGCCTCAGCTCCAAGCCACGCCCCGGCTTCAGGTCGATGCGACGGAGTCTCGGTGTCATCCGCCCCCCGCACTCGGAGATTCCACCCGTCGTCAACCCCTGCTGCGCAGCATCCCGACCGCTCTGTCTCCTCCTCGTTCCTTCATCCCCCTGTCGAGCGAGGCGTTGCAGACGGCAGGTCAGATCGGGCTCGATGATCTGCTCGAGGCCTGGGCAGCGGCTGCAGCGGATCCCGACGACCAGCGCCGGTCCTATGCGATGGTGTCGCTGCGGCAGGATATGACCCGCCGCCTCGCTCTCGTCTCCGCCGATGTGACGAGCACGATCGCAGCCATTGACTGCGAAGCGGCGCGCAGCGATCACGTGGCCGACGCCCTGGCGGAAGCGCATCAGGACATTTCCGAGCGCGCGCTCTTCGCCGTGTTCACCTCGGATATTTTTATCGGGATTATTCCCGGGGCGTTGATGCTGGCGGGTCACCACGTCGCAGCGGAGGCCAACGAAGTCTTCGGAGGCATCGCCGGTACGGCATTCGGCAGCGTCGATGCCCTCCTTCATCTCGATCAGGAGTTTCGCCACCCCCGCAATTTCTTGCGGGAGCTGTGGGAAGGTCCGGCAGAGTCCACCCTGTTCCCCGCATCCGTCTGGCGCTTTCTCCGCGACAGGGCGGAGGTCGATCGCGACCGGACGGTGAGAGAAGTGTTGCTCTCGCGCTGGCTCGCAGAGGGCCGATGGGATGAGCCGGAATTGAAACCTGACGATGGGGCGGCACCGAATCTCTTGCTGACGGAGGGCGGGCGATATGGACAACGAGCTCTTCGGATCCGAGCACAAATGTTGCGGCAACTCGGCTCTGAAGTGCTCCGCCTGGGCCTCGCGGTTCATCGATTGAAATACGAGCTGATCCAATGGCTGGATGCCGAGCAAGTGGTCATGCTCCAGAACCACGACCGAAATACAGGCTCGATTGACGTCTCGCTGGTCTCGCCCGAAAGGAGGCACCTCCCCGTACGTCTTTTGGGGTGATCGGCAGATGGCTCAGGGCGCTCCCAAGAAGAGCGGCGCAGGTTGTATCGCCATGGCAGTGCCCATGATGGTGGTGGCCTGGGCGGTCGATCCATGGTCCGAAGAAATCCCGATGGTGAAGCAAGTACGCAGGTCGTCAACGGGATCGGCATCTCGCTCTTTACGCCTCGGACATTCACCGTGGGCGACCAGTCCATCCTCGTCACGCTCGCGGTCGGGACCCGAAACGAAAGGGCCAACATCAGCAGCGTTTGGCTCACCTATCACCTGCCGCAGGGCGGCACACCCCGAACCGGTCCGGAGATTCCCGGTCCATGACTTACCCCGATGCATTCGGCGCAGTCGTGCCTGTTACCGAACCCGGTATATGGCGCTTTGGCGTCGAAGTTTTGCGAGTCGGAGGCGTGCCGGCACAAGCGAGTTTTCGCGTGGCCTGTTGCGGAACCGATTCCACCGTGGCGTTCGAAGGCC
>DASTSI010000102.1:0-5231 GCA_035760745.1 Nitrospira sp.
CGTCGCGGCGCCCGCCGCGATGCCGCTGATTGTCTGTGCCACGTTCGCCAGATTTTCCGGAGCCGTATTGACTCCCGCGATGCCCTGGACCGACCCGCTCTTGCCTACCCCGATGACTTGCAAGGGATCACTCCCAATCTGCCGAAGGCGGTCGACTTCGACTTCGAGAATCACGGCTTCCACGAACACTTGTTTGCGGCGGGTATCCAGGTCTCGAATGACGGACGCCAATCGACTATAGGCGGCTCTGGTGGAACTGATAATGACGGAGTTCGTCGCCTTGTCGGCGAAGACCTGCACGGGAGCCTCGAACTCGGTGAGTGGTCTGATCGGCGGTCTTGCGCCGGGGGCCGTCTGGGCTACCGTCTGCGATCGTGCGACGAGATTCGTGAGCACGGCGGCTAAATCCGTCGCATTGGCATGCTTCAACCGATACACGAACACGCCGCGTTCCGGCGGGAGCTCTCCCATCGGCACGATCTGGTACACAGGTCCTCTTGGGACGACCGCGAGCCGGCTCACTTCCAGCGCTGAGACGAACAGACTATAGGCTTGGTCGGGCGTCACTTTGGTCGGCGAGAATACGGAAATCTTGCCGCCGGCTTTCTTCACGGCATCATCCAGGACAAAGTTTTTCCCGGTCAATTCGCTGATAAAGCGGACGAATACCGATAGCTCCACTTCGTTGAAGTCGAGGCTCACTCGTCCGGTGGCCGGACTCCCCTGCGCTCGCGTCTGAAACGGCAAAAGGGACAACAGCAGGCAGAGACCAAAGACAAGCCCGAGGCGGCCGTCATGGGAATGGTCATGTTTCAAGAAAAAGAATCGCATTGTCCTTTTAAATAGGATTGTTGGGCTTCCACCTGGGGAAGACCCCAGAAAATTGTGGGTGAATGGCTAGACCGTATCACAAGCGATCTGATGACACAACGTTCTGATGAGATATAGAAAAATTCACCGGATCGCCGGAACCATGCCGCTCTTCCGAAGCTGGAGTGGGACCAAGACCCAGCAAGCTTCGGCCATTCCTCCGCATGGTTGTGCAATTTTGCAACTGGATGAAGTTTAGGAAGAGCGCAGCCTAGAGCTAACGCACGGAAAGCCCAGAGGTTTTCCTGATTTCAGCAACGCCGTGATGGCACCGGGATTGCACTCCCTCCCCCGACCTTTTCCCCTAACAGGTCCACGAGCGGCAACGAGAGAGAATCCGGCTCTCATCAGCCAGGGAAGCCGATTTGCGCTCCCTCCCATCTGCTAAGGTTGAAGCGTGCGGACTGACAAGAGAGCTTCCCACAAAGCCGACAAAAAGACCTCGACCGCTAGACATCGGCAAGGGGTCGTCGGCTACAGCAAAAAAAGCGCCCTGCTCGAAGAAGCCATCACCTACATGAATGCCGGCAAGTATGGCCGGTCCTCTGCGACGCTGAAGGAACTGCTCGCGCTCGATCCGCAAAACACGGAAGCTCGCCGGCTCTTCGCCACCCTCCATCTGAGACTCGGCAGTCTGGTCACCGCGAGGGAAGCCTTTGAGGCGCTCGCGAACGAAGCCATCGGTAGACAAGACTATTGGCTCGCGGAGTCGCTGCTGCGGGAGTATCTGGCCGCCGGCCCGCGATGCATCCCCTTCCTCGAGCAGTTAGCGCGTGTGTATGAGGACAAGGGCGATGCCATGGCGGCGGTCGGGGAGTTGGGCAAGGCGCTCGAAATCCTCCTCGAAGATCCCGATCCGGACAACCCCAAGAAACCAGCAGAGCTCTACAGCAGGATTCGAGAGCTGGCTCCAGCCAGCCCTGTCGCGTTTCAGTTCGCCTCGTTTTTCGATATCCAGACCGGTGAATTCCGAGCGCCACTGCAGAGCTCAACCGAATCGACGTCTTCATCCCAATTCCCTTCGACTCCACTGACGACGGGTTCGAACGCCGGGACAGATGCCGAACCGGAAGTCATGCCGTGGGAACAGCTTGATGGGGACTCCCTCCCGTCTCGGTCGCTCTCGACTGAGTCATCGACTCTTAGTGCCGTTTCCGACGAGAGGCTCGGTACGCTTGACGTTTCGGCTTTGCCCGGCGACGTCCCGCCTGTCTCTCTCGAAAGGCAGCCGGTGCTTACCGATTCCATCGGGTACGACGAGTCGGCCAATCCGCCGGCTCCGCTTCCTGTTCAGGAGGAGGCACCTCCGGCAAGCGAACTTCCTGTCTCCCCACAGCCGCCGCAGATTTCTTATGAAGAACCAGGCGCAGCGGTTTTACCCGGCCCGACAGCCGCCGAGCTGGCTGTCAGTGAACCGTCGGTGGAGCCCCGCGAAGAAACCGAAGCTCCCGAGGCCTCCGCTTCCCTACCGTCGCGGATGCCGTGGGAACATGTCGCAGACGCCTCGCTCCAGATCCTCGAGGCAGCCCCTGTCATGCCGGCGGAGGTGGAACCAGCCTCTCTTCAACCGGATGCATCGCAATCGGATGCATCAATAGAACAGGCCTCTCATCTTGAGCCGGACCTCAAACCGTCTGTTCCCGTTGATGACACCGACGTGCCTGCTTCACCTCCGACGGAATCCGCGATCGAGGACGTGACGCGCCCAGCCGCGGATGAAGAGCCACTACAGTTCCGCCTTGTATCTGACGTCGACGCTCCGGAAGCCGCCGACATCAGCCCGAAAGCAGCCGACTCCCCGTCGGTGGCTTCGACGCCGGAATCGGATCCCTCCACCACCGAGCCGGAGACTCGCGTACGTTCGCACGGATCTTTTTCGTGGAAAGAGATCTTCGATTCGGCGTGGAAATTCACGTCGAACACGACGGCGCCCGCTCTCTCCGCCCCGAACGAGACGTTCGAGGCGGCTCCCATCCAAGAAACAAACGACGACTCTCAGGCTGCAGCGCCGCCTGAACAGTCCTCCTCCTCGGTGGCAACCGTCGAGACGACGTCTGAAAGCCTGGCCCCGGCAGCCGCACCCGGGGAGAATATGGAGCAGTTGCACTCCGAAGGGCCCACGGGAGACGCGGTCAAAAAACAACAGGAGATCGTTGCGTCGATCGAGGAACCGGATCCGTCTCCGGAAGCAGTGTTCCAGATCGCAAAGGCCGTCTCTGCCGAAGTGGAACCCGAGACCCCAGCGGCTGACGGTACCGCCGCCACGGCATCGACGTCTCCGTCAGTTTTGCCGGTGCCGGAGCCAGAAGCGGATCCGCCCCAACCGCTTGACCTTCAAGCCGCCCCGCCATCAGTCGACGGCTCAGTGACCGAACCGGCTCCGGAGACCATCGAAAGTCCCACGGACCAGTCGGCGGTCATCGAACCGGATGCGGCTCAGGAATTGCTTCAGCCTCCATCACCGGCGGCGTCAACATCGACAGCAGAACCTGCTTCGACTTCTTGGAATACGGGGGAGGTGGCGGTTCAGCGCCATCGGCCAGCCGAGAAGAAGCGAAGATGGGAACCGGAGCCCGATCAGACAAAAACGGAGTCAACCGCTCAGGCGCCGGTTTGTGAGTCTTCGATCGATGCTGTGCCAGAGGTGTCGGCAGCATTGGAAGCAACGAACGAAGAACCTTTACCGGCCGCCGACGTTGCTCCCTCCGTGGACGACAGACCCGACTGGGCCAAGGCCAGCGATTCCATCGTGCTTGAGGCAGCGCCTCCGGCTGCAAGTCCCTCCGCCGACTGGCAAGCTCCGATCAGCGACTCGTTTGACACCATCGATGAAAGCGAGCCTTCCGCCGCCGCGACCGCCGTCGACGTTCTGTTCGGCCCCTCCGGGAAAGGCGACGAGCCGGCGACCGACCATCCGGCCGCCGTGAAACGGCGTCCCCGCTTTGCCGCCCCGCTAGCTCGGTTACGCCAAGGCGTGACATCGTTCATCGTATCCGGATTTTCCACCACCCGGGCCTTTGTCCTCATGTGCCTCACACTCCTCCTCCTCTCCGCTTCCATGGCCGCCGTGGGCATCGGGATGGTGGCGTTGCTCTGGCTCGCCATGGAAGAGCCGCCGTCCCAACGTTATCAGAGTCTGACGACCGCGCCCCAGCGTGCAATGAGCGATCCCAGGAAGAACGGCTTTCTGCTGCTCTTGGGTTTTGATGCGGCTTCGGGAATCGACGCGGCTCAGGCGGGCTACGAGCGTAAGCCGACTGAGCGTGACCTTGAGGCCGCCGAAGCCTGCATGTCTTCCGGCGACTATGCAAAGGGTTCCGCCGGGATGGGCGCGGCATTTACCGTCGTCGATGGATGGTTCAAGACCGCGGATCCTCTGTCTCAGCTCAAAAGCCAGTCCGCAACGCTTCAGTCTGCGCTGGCGAGAGAATCGGCCTCTCTTGCCCGGTACCAGGAGTGGCTCTCCATGTCCTTCGAAGACTGGAGCTTCGGGCAAATGATGAGTCCCAACTGTCCCCACATCGTCTTTGCGCATCGTCTGTTCCTGCTGGAAGGATTTGCGGAGGATACCCCTACGGGCCTCGGCCGGCTGGAAAAGGACATGGAAGCATGGAGGGTCGCACTCGGTCAGTCGAAAAGTCTAATGATGAAAATGCTTGCCGCCACGGCGGTTCAGGACAATGCCTTGTTGGCGTCCGCACTGTTGATGCGGCAGGAGGTCGACGCCAATACCCTTCATCGGCTGAGCAAGATCGTGCGGCCGCTCGATCAAGTCGAGCTGTCTGTTCGGTGGCCGATGCAGAGCTATTTTACCTGGGCGATGCACAGCGTCTCGACGGAACTGAAGAACGATCGAACCGACGAGCGTCCTTTCTACGTGTCACTGGCTGCACGGATGCCCTTGCCCGTGCAACGCCGAGCCAACGAGTACGCGGAATACTATGACGCGGCGAATCGCGCGGTTGCAGAAGGACGCTATGTCAACCTCCCGAAGCCTTCCCAATTCGTTCGCTCCTCGGCTTCCACTCCGTTGGATTATCTGGCGAACCCGATCGAGCATCTCATCGGCATTGCGGCGCTTCCTTCATGGGATCCTTATGTCGGCCGCATGGTGGAGACCGACGCCCGCCTTCGCCTCGCCAGCCTGCAGGCCTGGGTCCGACGAGGTCCGCAAGACGCCGATGTGCTGGCTCGTCTCGCGAAGGCGGGGCAAGCCTATTATGATCCCTTCACCGGGTTACCGATGTTGGTAAATCAGCAGAAGCGCCTCCTGTACAGCGTCGGTCGTGACGGAAAGGATCAGGAAGGCGACAGCCGCCTCGACGTCGCAGTCGCGATACCCTCTGCCGCTCCGCTGCCAG
>DASTSI010000103.1:0-20159 GCA_035760745.1 Nitrospira sp.
CATTCGATGGAACAGATTCTGGAGATGTGCAGCCGGGTCGTCTGGCTCGATCAGGGAAAGATCCGTATGCAGGGCGAGGCGTTCCTCGTCGTCAAGGCGTACGAAGAATTCATCCATGGATCCGTCGATGGAACATCAACGCCCGGACGCTGGAACGGTGAAAATGGACGCGCTGGACTTCAAGAGGCAGATGCACGCAAGCTGTCGGGTGCCGTATCTCCGACAGGGGGGAATGGCGCACAGCATCGTCCTCATCTGCAGCAGCCAGCATTCCGCCCGAACGGAGACCCGATCGATCTGCCGGACGTGTCCTTCGCTGCAGGCCGGGAGTACCGGTTCGAGGCGTCAGGCGGCATCTCCAGATGGACATCGGAAGTTGGGGTCAAAGTGTGCGGGTTTTCCATCCTCACGGAGCGGGGCAGTACAAATAAATTGGTGACGCTGCGGCCGGCAAGATTCGTGTTCTTCCTGACCGGGGAGCAGGACAAAGAGTTCCAGTGTTTGTATGGGTTCGTCGTTCATGATCTGCTGGGCCACTATGTCACCCGCATCTTCAGCCCACCTGATCGTTTCTATCTCAAGGCCGGGGAGCTTCGGCGGGTGACGCTCACGCTCAACCCCGTTCAATTGGGTCCCGGTGAATACACCATTAGCTTGACGGTCCTCGAGAACTCACCGTTGGAACTGATCAATAGCGGACGGCGGTTCGATCAATTGGCGCGGAGCTTCAAGTTCGAGGTCGAGCTGCCGCTGTCCCTGGGCACCACCGTCTCGAATTTCTATCATTCAGGAGAGTGGAATTTTGAAAGCCAGGCAGAGGTCCTACCCGCTGCACAATCCTAAGCCGCAGTTTGGCCGGCCGCTTTTCGCGCGCCCTACTCGGTCGGACGGTCCGACATCCGAGTTATCGGGCCGACCAACGGTCCATTGTGAGCTCGTCCCCGATACGCCGCTGGACATCTTACTGCTGTGTGACGATTCTGCCTTCACGGCGGGCACCGTGTCCGACCATATCAACGCGCTTGAGCGGTACTCGAGAAATCGTTATCTGCGATTACGATTGTTTCCAGGCCGGCAAAACGATATTCCCGACCGGCTTGACCTGTCGAGGTTTGACGCTCTCGTGCTCCATTACACCCTGGTGGCCTGCTACGACAGCTATGTTTCGCCTGGCCTTCGAGCACGCATTCGCGCGTTCAATGGACTGAAGGCGATGTTCATCCAGGACGAATATCAGTTCGTGGACGCGACGGTAGACGCAATCCGTTCCATGGAAATCGACCTGCTCTTCACATGCGTTCCGGAAGAGTCGATCGAAAAGGTCTATCCTCGGCACAAGCTTCCTGACTGCAGGAAGATCAATGTCCTGACCGGATATGTGACCGCTGATCTTGTGGAACGAAAGGTTCCGGCCTTCGCGGATCGCCCCATCGACGTAGGGTACCGGGGACGAACGGTGCCCGCTTGGCTTGGCGAATTAGGGCAAGAGAAATGGAGAATCGGCGCACGGTTCGCGGAAGAGGCCCGGGCGTACGGCATCGTCTGCGACATCGGCTATCGGGAGGAAGACCGCTTATATGGTGATGCTTGGATCGGATTTCTGACCAGCTGCAAAGCCAGCCTCGGCGTGGAAAGCGGATCGAGCGTCTTCGATTTCACGGGCGACATCAAACGGCAGGTGGAGGAGCATCTGTCCCGGTATCCGAATGCCACGTATGAAGAACTGCGGGACCGGTATTTCAAGGACCTCGAAGGCCGGATTGCACTCAACCAAATCAGCCCGCGCGCATTCGAGTGCGCCGCGCTTCGAACCCTGATGATCCTGTACGAGGGAGACTATTCTGGAATACTCGAGCCATGGCGGCACTATATCCCTTTAAAGAAAGACCATTCGAATATGGCCGAAGTGGTCGCATCGCTTCGAAACTCTGCTTTATGCGAAGCGATCGTGCGCAACGCATACCAAGAAGTGGCCCAAAATGAGGAGTACGGTTTCAGACGTTTCGTCCAGCGCGTGGACCACGCCATGGCGGATCTCTTTACGCCCAGTATGCGGAAACGGGGAGCAGCCCCGACGTCCGCCGAGCTCGACACCTGCGTCAAATCATGGATACGGCGAAAGGAGCGGAGAAAAAAAAGACAGGAGCAGTGGGCTTGGGTCCGCCAGTGTGCCGCAGACCTGTTATACCTTTGCACCATCCGGATCGTGTTCTGTTGGGTCAAGCCAGAGACGCGGGGCCGCATGCGGCGCGAGTGCGGGAGGGTGTTTAGGGAATTGTTGCCGGAAGCTCTGGAACGGTTCCGTGGCTCTAAGCCGTATCAATAATCAGCAAGAAACATTTGTCCCCCTCGCCTGCAATTCTTCCATAAATTTTCAGTCGCCAGTGCTTCCTACATTTTCGACTTTTCTTCGCTTCTGAACGGATTTTCGATCGTAGGTAGAGAAGCGAAGATAGGTATGTGGCATGATTGAAGAATTGGCACAGCTAGGCAAACATAGTCTTGCCTACGGTCTGGGTAATGGCTTCACGAAGCTAGTTTCCTTCCTCGCATTACCATTTCTGACCAGAGAGCTCATACCTGAGGAGTATGCGATTATTACCGTTTTGGCCGTTTTTGGGGTTGTGTATAGGTCCTTGTTCAGCTTAGGTCTTGGCGCCTCGACAGGACTTGTTTACTTTCAGGAAAGTGATTCGGCGAAGCGCCCGGCAGTGATTGGGGCTGGTGTGTTCATACAGGGCCTGATCATCGTCGTGCTTCTGTTGATTTCAATCCGATATTCAGGAGTAATAAGTCAACTGGTATTGCGGGATGCGGATTTCGGACCATTGGTTATGCTCTACACGCTGAGCGCATCTCTCCAACTCTTGGCGCAGCCCATACTGCTTGATCTCCAGTTTCGACAACAAGCGTCGAGATTTATTCTTCTCACCTCTTTGACAGCGCTTGTGAGCATGGCCGCAATTCTCGTCCTCGTCATTGGTGCAGGACATGGGGTATCGGGGTGGGTAGAAGGGGATTTGCTCGGAAGCATTCTGCTTTTTGTGGGCGCAGTTATCATCGATCGGCGGCATCTTTCTTTCCGCTTTCATCGAACACATACCGGAGAACTTCTACGATTGGGGCTTCCGCTTGTTCCGTCAGCGATCTTTCTGTTCATCATTCAGTGCTCCGGTACCTACTTGCTTCAGTGGTATGTCAATAGGGAGGATGTTGGAATATACGGACTTGGATACAGCATGGGAATGGCGCTTGGGCTTGCCACATCGGGATTTTCGAGCGCATGGTTTCCTTTCTTTCAGTCTTATATCGGGAAGGAGCGTGACGCGCAGACCGTATTCCCCACAGTGCTGTTGTGGTATACGATTATCTTCGGGAGCCTTTGCTACCTGTTTGTGGTGCTAGGGAAGCCTGTCATCCTCCTCTTGATTGATACGCGCTACATCGATTCGTTTCGCATCGTAAGCTTCACGGCAATCGGTCAATTCTGTATCGGTCTATGGAGTGTGCTGTTACCTGGAATGTATTTCGCAAAAGAAACGCATTATGTTTCCGTTATCCAAGGAATAACAGCTGTCTTGGTCATTCTTCTGAACTTCTCTCTCATTCCGATTCTCGGTATAGAAGGCGCAGGGCTGGCCCTATGCCTTGGGACAATTATTCTGGTGATTCTGCAACATGTGTGTAACGTTGTGCGCCGCTATGCAGTTTCGATTGGTTTATGGAGCCGGGCGCAGGCGCTCGTCACAGTCTTGGTAGCTATGGCGACAATGCAGGTTGCCGTGAATGCTTATCTCCCCTTGGCTGTAAGCTTATTGGTTGGTCTCATGGTTTGCTCCGGGTACTTGACTCTGAGTTGGTGGGTTCTGTCAACGAACGAAAAATCTACGATCGCAGGATGGACACCATTGTGGCTACGCACCCAGCAGCTTCACTAGCGGTGTATTGTCGCGAACCTCTTTCCGTGCGAAACGGGATACCGATATTCCGCGAGCCGAGTCCGGTGAGTGAGAATTATGACCAAATAGCTAGAGACCACTTAGCTGCGTCGCATCAGGGTGTGTCGAATCCATTCATACAAGAGGAACTTTGGCAGGTTTTAGAGAGTTCGACCTTGAGGCTCATCAAAAAGTACGCCGGCCCGGGAAGCACGATCCTAGATGTCGGCGTAGGGCTGGGACGTTTACTTGGCCAGGTTCAAGAGTCTCGGCGTTTTGGAGCCGATATCACCTTCAAGTATCTAGAAGCAGCAAAGGAACGTGGTATCGAAGTTTGTTGTGCTGAGGCGGATGATCTTCCATACCAAGAAGCCATGTTCGATTTAGTGGTGTGTACAGATGTTCTGGAACACGTTCTAGACCTCAACGGCGCACTGAAAAGCATCTTGCGTGTTCTTAAGCCGGGAGGGGTTCTGCTGATTCGTGTGCCAGACCGCGAGGATTTGTCTCCTTATCTTGCATCCGATTACCCGTATCATTATGCGCATCTGAGAAACTTTGATGAGGCAGGATTGCGCCTATTAATTTCGCGGGTGTTTGAGTGCGAATTTCTTGAAACTTCCTATGTGCATATTTGTTATGACGTCAAAATGAAAATGCCTTTGCCATCTGTAATAAAGCATGTCGCTACTAAGATCTTAAAAGGTGTTTTGCAGCGGGCAAAGACTATTTCTCCCAGTGTTACGCGCTGGATTTATAACCCTCTCGAAATCAATATGACGTTTCGAAAGGCCGACAAGAATTAGAAATAAACTTATGAATAATGAGCATGCTATTGCCGCCCCAGGTATTCTGCTCCTCTATCATCGCCCGGCGTTGCTTAATGATGCATCAACTGTTGTAGACAACATTGAAGCATTCGCGAAGTACTCTGCTTATAAAGTCTGGAGCCTTAATACCGAATATGGTTTTCCGAGAAAACTCTCGGAAATAAAGTTTCCTGTCATCGTTCTCCACTACTCATTGTTCGGTGGCCAGCACTATTACATGAACAATGATTTTCTTGATTACCTGCATAAGAGCAAGGCCGCGTATAAAATCGCATTCTTTCAAGACGAATACCGATATTGTCAGAAGAGATTCGGATTTATAAATCACTATGGCATTGACTGTGTTTACACTTTGCTTGAGCCGGAATATTTCGATGCTGTTTATAAGAAATATACAAGCGCGTACAGAGTCATAACTCATATACCAGGTTATGTAAGCGAAGGGCTTATCGAGGCGGCCAGAAAGTTTGGGATTCCTGACTCAGAACGGACAGTCGATATAGGTTACCGAGGACGTCCTTTGGATTTTTACATGGGGAAAGGTGCCCAGGAAAAAACGGGCGTCGCCGCTGGTTTCCTTCAACGAGCTGCAGGGACTAATCTTAAATTAGATATTGAACAGGCCGAGGATAAGAGAATTTATGGCGATGCCTGGTATCGCTTTACGGCGCATTGTCGTGGCTTCCTCGGCGTAGAAGCAGGCGTCTCGATATTCGACCTTCAAGATACTGTTCGCATCCACTGTGAGAAGCGCCTTAAAGAGAACTCGGGAATAACGTTCGAAGCTTTGCATGATGAGTTTTTATACAAGTGGGAGGACCGTATACCGTATAGGACGATCAGCCCTAGACATTTCGAGGCCGCGGCTTTTCGAGTATGCCAAATTCTATTCCAAGGGAAGTACTCCGGAATCCTCAAGCCTATGGTTCATTATATACCGCTAAAAAAGGACTTCTCCAATTTTAACGAAGTGATGCAATTATTTCTCGACCAAACAGTGCGTCATGAACTTACCGAGAACGCCTATCGCGACCTTATAGCATCAGGTAAGTACAGCTATTCGAAATTTGTAAAACAGTTCGACACAGAACTGCCAAATATTGGATTGCAGGCTCGTGAATCAGTAGATGCTTCTCATATAAATGCTTTACTGATGAAGGGAGCGTTTGTCAGAAAGATGCGATCAACAGTATTGGCCGTCCGGTACCATGGCAGATGGCTCCCTTTGTCGATAAGACGCATACTTAAGCGGTCTGTACCGTCTTTGCTTTATGGAAACACGGATTACAATGCCGATAAAAAGGGACAAAATTAGATTAGATAGTCTCCTGACTCATGGCAGTCTCTGTTTCATTAGATAGTGTTAAGCGTTTCTGGGAATCCCATCCGGTGGCTGCCGCAGCGGTGCCCTTTCCGATCGGTGCCCCAGACTACTTTCAATACTACGACCGTTTACGCCAAGCCAATGAGAGCGTCGAGTTCTCTTATGATCTGCACGAGTACAAGCAACACAAGGGACATCGCGTTTTGGATGTCGGGTGCGGCAACGGGTATGTCTTGAGTCGATATGCCAAAGAAGGCGCGGATGTCTATGGTGTGGATCTGACAGAAACGGGGATCCGTCTGTGCCGCCAGCGTTTTGCGCTGAGCGACCTCCACGGCCAATTTACCGTCGGAAGTGCGGAGGATCTTCCCTACCCGGACAATGCTTTTGACGTCGTTTGCTCCATGGGAGTGTTGCACCATACGCCAGACACGGCGAAGGCCGTGGCGGAAGTGTTTCGGGTCCTCAAGCCGGGCGGCCGACTAATCGTCATGTTTTACCACCGGAATTCGGCTAAGTTCCGGCTCAATCTCTTTCTGAGGAGACTGCTCCAGTTTCGCGACCTCCAGCAACTGGTGAATGAAGTCGATGGACACGGCAACCCGAAAGGCGACGTTTACTCGGAACGCGAGTTGCGCAATTTGCTGAAGCGCTTTGAAAATCTTTCAATCTTTGCCGGTTTTCTTCGCGGCACCCATTTCCTTCCAGTCATTGGCCGTATCATTCCGAATTCTTGGCTGAAACCCTTTGAACCACGTCTCGGTTGGTTTTTGTACGCCAAAGGCGTCAAGCCGCCGCACGCGTTTCCGACAATCTGATGGCGATTGTTTCCATCGTCGGTGCCCGCCCCCAATTCATCAAGGCGAGTCCGTTGTCCCTGGAGCTTCGCCGGCGGCATCGCGAGATATTAGTCCATACTGGACAACATTACGATCACGGCATGTCAGACATCTTTTTCAAAGATCTTGGAATTCCGGCTCCCGACTATCACCTGGGCATCGGAAGCGGCTCCCATGGCGCGCAGACGGGCGGCATGCTTTCAGCCATCGAACAGGTGCTCGAAAAAGAGCGGCCACAGGCGGTCATCGTGTATGGTGATACAAATTCGACACTGGCCGGGGCTCTCGCTGCCGTCAAGCTGCATATTCCAGTTGCCCACATCGAAGCGGGGTTGCGAAGCTTCAACCGATCCATGCCGGAAGAAATCAACCGCGTCGTGGCCGATCATGTTTCCACATGGCTCTTCACCCCCTCGGCAACATCGAGAGACCAATTGGCACAGGAAGGAATCTCTTCGGGCGTTCATGTGGTGGGCGATATCATGTACGATGCACTTCTGATGCACCTTGAGCGGGCTGAACAGCGATCTCGGATACTACATCGGCTGGAACTCGCTCCGAAGTCATACTACCTTGCTACGATCCATCGTGCGGAGAATACCGACAGCCAAGATCGTCTCACGCGTCTGTTCGGGACATTGAATCGCTTGGAGAGGCCGGTTATCCTTCCGATCCATCCCCGCACGTCACAAAAACTGCGTGAGTACAGGATCGAGCCGGGACCAAACGTACGTTGCCTTGACCCTCTGGGATACCTCGATATGTTGAACATCCAGAAGGAGGCTGCCTGTGTGCTCACGGATTCGGGTGGCGTGCAGAAGGAGGCCTACTACTTAGAAGTTCCTTGCATCACGTTGCGAACCGAAACGGAATGGATTGAAACGACGACCGCGGGGTGGAATCGAGTGTGTGGAACGGATGAAGAACAAATCCTTGCCGCCGTGGCAGAGTTGGGAAAAAGCCGTCCATCCCATCCCAACCTCTACGGAGACGGAGATACCGCTCGCCGAATCGTGCAGATTCTTGGGGAGGCATTGCAGTCTAATGGATGACGCAAAACCGGATGGGGTCTTATGTGCGGCATAGCAGCCGTTGTGGATCTTGAACGTCGAAAGATCTCGAAAATCGAGCGTGCGTTGAAGGTCATGAACCGGCTTCAACAACATCGTGGGCCCGACGGGGAAGGTATGTGGGTTCACCCACACGGGTTCGTAGGGTTCGCGCATCGGCGTCTCAGCATCATCGATCTCGCCACTGGGCAACAACCGATGGGAGACGCCTCCGGGAACTACGTCACTTACAACGGAGAGATTTACAACTACCTTGAGCTTCGTGATCAGTTGGGCACCAATCTGTTTCGGACGGGGTCGGACACCGAGGTCCTCCTGCATGCCTATCGCAAGTGGGGTACCGAATGCCTTGATCATTACCGCGGCATGTTCGCGTTTGCGCTCTGGGACGAGTCTCAAGGCGCGCTCGTTTGCGCCCGAGACCCCTTCGGCATCAAGCCCCTCTACTATGCGGTCGTGGAAGGCGTCCTATATGTCGCTTCGGAGGTCAAAGCACTCGTTCCGTTTCTACCCGCGGTCGAAAGCGATCTTGAAGGGTTGAAAGACTATCTCACCTTCCAGTTCTGCCTCGGTGGGAAAACGCTGTTCAAGGGGGTTCAGGAGCTGCTTCCGGGACACCTGCTGATTGCCAAGAACGGCACTATTACCACTCGCCGGTATTGGGAGGTGTACTACAACCTCGATTTCGACCATACGGAAAAGTTCTTCGAGGAGAAAGTCCGTTCGCTGCTGGTCGATTCCGTGGCCATGCATCTTCGGAGTGACGTGCCCGTCGGCGGCTACGTCAGCGGGGGCTTCGATTCCAGCATCGTCGCGTCGCTCGCCTCCGAATGTCAGCGCGGGTCCTTTGTCGGGTTTACCGGGAAGTTTTCGCTCGGCGAGGCGTATGACGAGAGCCGGTATGCCAGAGACCTCGCGGGACAAATGGGATTTCAACTGTACGAAGCTGATATTACGGCGCGCGATTTTGTTCGATCCATCGAGCAGGTGATCTATCACCTCGACTACCCCGTCGCAGGCCCCGGCTCGTTCCCACAATTTATGGTGTCCCAGTTAGCCGCGAAGCATAGAAAGGTGGTGCTTGGGGGGCAAGGCGGAGACGAAATCTTCGGCGGCTATACACGCTATCTCGTTGCCTATTTCGAACAGTGCATCAAAGCCGCGATTGACGGCACGATGCATTCGGGCAATTTTGTCGTCACGTATGAGTCGATTATCCCGAACCTGAGTGCGCTGCGTAACTATAAGCCCATGCTGCAGCAATTCTGGCGAGACGGCTTGTTCGAGGATTCCGACAAGCGATATTTCCGACTCGTCAACCGTGCCGCGCTCCATGCCGATGAAGTGGACTGGAACCTCCTCGGAGATTACTCTCCGTTCGAGACCTTCCGGGGGATCTTCAAGGGGCCCAATGTGCAAAAGGAGTCGTACTTCGACAGCATGACGCACTTCGACTTTAAGACGTTGTTGCCGGCTTTGCTGCACGTCGAGGATCGGATGAGCATGGCGCACGGTCTGGAATCCCGTGTCCCGTTCCTGGACCGGCCGCTGGTCGAATTGGCCGCCACCATCCCGTCAAACGTCAAGTTTAAGAATGGAACCATGAAGCATGTGTTGAGGGCCTGCATGGCGGAGCGGTTGCCTTCCTCCATTGTGGAGCGCACGGACAAAATGGGATTTCCAGTTCCCCTGCAGGAATGGGTTGCGGAAAAGGGGCTGGTCCGGGACTTCGTTACCGATGTGTTGTCCTCTCGCGCCGCGCTGGAACGTCCGGTGATTAATAACCGCCGTGTGATGAGCGGCTTGGGCCGTGAATTGAAATTTGGACGGAAGATTTGGGGATTCCTGTGCCTGGAGCTCTGGCAACGGACGTTCCATGACAAAGGGAATGATTATCAGCGTTTACTGATCGAGGAGGAACAAGCATGAAAGTTTTGATTACCGGAGGGGCGGGATTTATCGGTTCGCATTTAGCTGATCGATTGCTTGCCCAGGGCCATGATATTTGCGTGATAGACAACTATGCCACGGGACGGCGCGACAATCTTACGCCGCACCAGCGGCTACGGGTCGTCGAAGGGACGATCGCAGACCAAGCGCTCGTGGCCCATGCGTTTGATGAATTTCGACCTGATCAGGTGGTCCATGCGGCGGCGTCCTACAAAGACCCGGATAACTGGGTCGACGATTCATTGACCAACTGCCTTGGGACCGTGAACGTCGTTCAGGCCGCCAAGCGGGTGCAGGCGAAGAAATTGGTCTATTTTCAGACGGCGCTTTGCTACGGACTGAAGCCAATCGAGCAACCGATCACGCTGACCCATCCAATCCGGGCAGAAGGAAGCAGTTACGCGATCAGCAAAACGGCAGGCGAGCACTACGTGATGCTGAGCGGTCTCAACTGGGTGTCATTCCGCTTAGCCAACGCGTATGGTCCGAGAAATCTTAGCGGCCCTCTTCCGACCTTCTATCATCGTCTGACGACCGGCAAACCGTGTTTTGTCATGGACACAAGGCGTGATTTTGTGTTCATCCACGATCTCGTTGACGTCGTTGTGATGGCATTAGAAGGAAAAGGTCAGGGAGGAACGTATCACATCTCATCGGGATCGGACTTTGCCATCAAAGACCTGTTTAACGCGACGATCCAGACGCTCGGCATCAAATTGGACAAAGAGGTGGAGGTCCGGCCACGTAATCCGGATGACGTCTATACGATCCTGCTTGATCCGTCAAAGACCATTCGGGACTTCTCCGGGTGGAAGGTTCGGACGCCGTTAGAGCAGGGGGTGGCCGCGGCGATCGACTGGTACAAGAAGTTCGGTATTACGCAAACGTTCACACACTTGAAACCCGTGGAGGATAAGCAGAAGTAGAGGAGGCAAGTGTAGGATGGCGGCTATGGAAAGGCTCGCAGGAGAACGTTGTCTTGTGATCGGGGGGGCGGGGTTCGTGGGAAGCAATCTGGTTCGCCTGCTCCTCGAACAAGGAAGCGGACGCATCACAATTGTCGACAATTTCTTGTCTGCTGAACGAAGTAATGTGCCGGAAGATTCGCGAATCGATCTGCGGGAAGGCTCAATCGCGGACGATACCGTGCTGAACCGGCTTGAAGACGAATTTTCATATATTTTTCATCTTGCGACGTATCATGGGAATCAGAGTTCGATTGCCAATCCCTTAGAAGATCATGCCAACAATCTCATCACGACGCTGAAGCTGTACGAGCGGGTGAAGGAGTTCCGAAATCTCAAAAAATTGGTGTATTCCGCCTCGGGTTGTACTCTCGCGGCTCATACCTATGGGCCGGCACACGCCACTACCGAAGAAGGCCCCGTGCCGATTGAGTTAGACAGCCCTTATCAAATTTCCAAAGTCGTCGGGGAGTTTTACTCGGTCTACTACCACCATCAGCATCGGCTTCCTACTGTGCGCGCCCGCTTCCAAAATGTGTACGGGCCCGGCGAAATTCTTGGCGCGGGCCGTTGGCGAGGAACCCCGGCAACGGTGTGGCGCAATGTGACCCCCTCGTTCATTTATCGCGCACTGAAACACATGCCGCTACGGGTTGAGAATGAGGGACGTGCAAGCCGGGATTTCATCTATGTCGAGGACATCGCTAGAGGCCTGCTACGGTGTGCGATCATCGGTAAGCCAGGGGACGTCTACAACCTAGCGAGTGGTGTCGAAACGTCCATCCTTGATCTTGCCAAGTTGATCAATAGCATCACAGGAAACCCGGCGGGTATTGAATACCTCCCCGAACGTCCCTGGGATAGGTCGGGGAGGCGGTTCGGCAGCACGGAGAAAGCCAAGCGAGAATTGGGATTCGAGGCGATCGTTTCGCTCGAAAACGGACTCAGCCGCACGATTGACTGGACCCGCCGGCATCTGTCATTCATAGACAGGTGTATTGAAAAGCATGCTGCCGAACTGGCAGCCGCGTCCGCGTAACATCCTCATCCTTTTCCAGCACTGTGCGCGATAGGCTATCGACGCTCCTCATTTTCGCCACCGGAATGCCGCGGTGGGAACGACTGGTCGTCGACACCATCGTCGGAGGTCTTCGTCTGACACAGGGCGTTCGCTGGTTGGCGAACGCCGTCCCTGCCGATTGGCATGAGAGCCGGTATGTTCGCTCATTGCTGTCTGACGCCTATTCGGTCTTGTCCTACGTGCAGGATTGGCAAGAGGCGTTCTGCCGGTGCCCGGCTCTCGACGTGACGACCTGCAATCTGAACAATCTATTAGACGTCCGACGTTCATCGAAAAGGGCGCGGCACTATGATTTAATCGTTGTCCTTCACTCAGCGGCCGGCGACAGTATGCTTCAATTGAACCGGGCTGTTCGATGGTTGCAGCATCGAAAAGGTCGCCTGCTCGTGTTCTTTGGGAACGAGTACAACCTCATGCCTGAGAAAATTGGTTTTGCCAAGAGCGTGGGGGCCGACACCATTGCGTCGCAACTGCCGCCTGCGGCATCTCGTTGGCTGTATTCGGATTGCCGTTCTCAGGTACTTCACGCGCCCCCGGCGCTCAACCCAGAGCTATATCGGCCGGGTGGGGATGTTCGACCCATTGATATTGGATTCAGGGGCGACAATTACCGCCTCTCTATCGGCGATGTGGAACGGGCCAATCTCATCGGAACGTTCAAGGATCGAGGACCAGGCTGGGGGCTCGTGACCGACATTGAATTCCTGCGGTATCACCGTTCCAAATGGACGACGTTCCTGAACAGATCAAAGGGCATCGTGGGAGCGGAATCCGGAACGTACTATCTAGAGAAGGATGACCGGACTCAGCGAGCGGTTGACTCATTCCTCCGGCAAACACCGGATGCCACCTTTGATGAGGTATACACTCGATTTTTTAAGAACTATTCGAATCCGGTATCTGGGAAGGCGATCTCTTCACGCCATTTTGAACCAATCGGCACCAAAACCTGCCAGGTGCTGTTGGAGGGACAGTACAACGGCATCTTGAAACCCGACGAACATTACATTGCCGTGAGAAAAGATCTCACGAACCTCCCGGATGTCATTGCTCGATTCAAAGACGCTTCCTACCGTCAGAGCATGGTGGACCGAACCTACGAGTACGTGCTCGATCAACACACGTATCGACACCGAGTCGATGAGCTGCTGCGCTCTATGGGAGTCGGCTAACTGATGCGGAAGCAGGTAGCCCCGCCAGGCTGATCACGAAACAGCGGGAGACAACGCTGTGAACAGCCTCGACAAAATGCCTCCGGCCGTTTCCTCGTGATCGAATGGT
Source organism: Nitrospira sp. (assembly GCA_035760745.1). Lineage (GTDB taxonomy): Bacteria > Nitrospirota > Nitrospiria > Nitrospirales > Nitrospiraceae > Nitrospira_C. The sequence continues at coordinate 13,279 of DASTSI010000103.1, forward strand.
AGACACATGTGCGGGATTGTAGGGTTGTGGGCCGACGATCGCCTCGAGTTGCGGGATCGCGTTTCTCGAATGGTCGGTGCCATCCGGTATCGCGGACCTGACGATTGCGGTATCTGGTGCGACCCGTCAGTCGGGCTGGGCTTGGGCCATGCAAGGCTTTCCATCCTTGATCTTTCGCCCGAAGGTCACCAACCCATGATCTCCGCCAGTGGACGCTATGTGATGACCTATAACGGCGAGGTCTACAATTTCGCCGAACTGCGCAAGGACCTCGAGCGAGGCGGTCCACGGTTCCGGGGACATTCCGACACCGAGGTCATGCTGGCCGCCATCGAAGCCTGGGGGCTGGATCGGGCTCTCGAGAAGTTCGTCGGGATGTTCGCGTTCGGGCTGTGGGATCGCGAGAGCCGGCTTCTTCATCTCGTCCGAGACCGAATGGGCATCAAACCCCTTTACTACGGATGGGTAGGGGACACCTTCTGTTTTGGTTCTGAATTGAAAGCGTTGAGGCAGACATCGAGCTCCAACCCGCCGCTTAACCGGGAAGCCCTCACCTCGTATGTGCGGACAGGCTATGTCCCTGCTCCGTTCTCCATTTACCGGGATATATACAAATTGCCCGGTGGGACGGTGTTGACGATTCACGAGGATCTAGCACGCGCCCGGAGTCGCTTCTCAGCTGACCCCGATGGGGAAGGGGAACCGTTTAAGCCGGTTCGGTATTGGTCGGCCCGAGCGATCGCCGAAGCCAATCACGGCACTCCTTCCCTGCCTGACGAGGGTGAGGCCATCAACGAACTGGAATCCCTGCTTCGTGAAGCCATTCGCCTTCGGATGGTGGCCGACGTTCCGCTTGGAGCCTTCCTCTCCGGCGGCATCGATTCATCGCTCGTCGTCGCGCTGATGCAATCGCAGAGCAGCAGGCCGGTGAAGACCTTTACGATTGGATTTCACGAGGCGCCGTACAACGAAGCGCCGTACGCGAAGGCGGTGGCACGACATCTTGGCACGGACCATGTTGAGGAATATGTCACGGCCGATCAAGCGATGGCGGCAATTCCTCGTATCCCCGACGTCTACGATGAGCCGTTCGGCGATTCCTCTCAAATTCCGACGATGCTGCTGTCGCATCTGGCGAGGCAACATGTCACCGTCGCCCTTTCCGGTGACGGCGGCGACGAGTTGTTCGCAGGATATCATCGGTACTTCGTCGGCCGACGGCTGTGGAGACGAATGAAAGTTTTTCCTGCGCCAATCCGGGAAGTGCTGGCGCAGGCAATTCGTGCTGTGCCGCCGGCTGGGTGGAGCAAGCTCTTTCATGTCTTCAGGCATATCCTGCCCGAGATGCAGAATCCCGGCGACAAGCTGCACAAGCTTGCCGAGGTCCTTGCCGTGTCAACTCCGGATTCCATGTATGTCGGCTTGGTCTCTCAGTGGAAGGATCCGGCGCTCCTCATGATCAACGGCACGGAATCGAAAACCGTGCTGACCGATGTCCCGAACTGGCCGCGGGTGGATGATTTTACGATGCGCATGATGATTCTTGATCTGCTGACCTACCTTCCCGACGACATCCTCACCAAGGTAGACCGTGCAAGCATGGCAGTCAGCCTAGAAGCACGGGTGCCGTTGTTGGACCATCGTCTCGTCGAATTCGCCTGGCGGATCCCGTTATCGATGAAGATCAAACGCGACGGCGAAGGGAAATGGATGCTACGTCAGATTCTCTATCGGCATGTGCCCAAGGCACTCGTCGAACGGCCGAAAATGGGATTCGGGATCCCGATCGATTGTTGGCTTCGAGGTCCGCTTCGGGAATGGGCCGAGGATCTCCTCAGCGAGCGACGGCTCCGAGAGGAAGGGTATTTTTATCCCGTCCCGATCAGGACAAAATGGACCGAACATCTTTCCGGCGAGCAGAATTGGCAGTATCCGCTGTGGAATATCCTCATGTTCCAAGCCTGGCTCCACGCGCATGACCGCACCCCCACGCCTGCTGTATCTCATCACTGAGGATTGGTACTTCTGGTCGCATCGTCTGGACTTGGCTCGTGCCGCGGCGGAAGCCGGGTTCGACGTCTCGATCGCGACACGCGTGACCGATCATGGCGACCGGATCCGACAGCTGGGATTCCGGCTTCATCCGTTGAGACTCGTCCGCCGTGGCGCGAATCCGTTCTCGGAAGCCGCCGCTCTCGTGCAGTTGATCAGGCTCTATCGCCGGGAGCGGCCTGCGATTGTGCACCATGTCGCCATGAAACCCATCTTGTACGGGTCCGTGGCGGCCTGGCTCACCGGGGTTCCAGTCGTCGTGAATGCGTTTGCCGGTCTCGGATACGCGTTCACCGATCAACGACGCGGAGGTGGCGCATTGAATGTCCTCTTGCGCGCGGCCTTGCGCTTCGTCTTGAAGCTCAACCGGTCGGTTGTCCTGTTTCAAAACCAGGATGATCGAGATGTGTTGGTCGCAGGAGGCGTGGCGGAACGGGCCCGCAGCAGAATCATCCCGGGGTCGGGAGTCAACACCAAGACCTTCGACCTTCGCGCGCCCGTTCGGAGTGATCCGGTCGTCATGCTCGCCTCCCGCATGCTGTGGGACAAGGGGATCGCAGAGTTCATTGAGGCGGCCCGGCGGCTGAAGCGAGGAGGACCGGCCGCCCGGTTCGTTCTCGTCGGGCGCTGCGATGAGCACAATCCCGCGGCCATCGACCGTCGGACGATCGAGGCGTGGGTTCGTGAAGGCATCGTAGAATGGTGGGGCCATTGCGAGGATATGCCGACGACCCTGTCTTTCGCTACGATCGTCGTCTTGCCGTCCTATCGCGAAGGGCTCCCCAAAATTCTGTTGGAGGCGGCCGCAGCCGGGAAGGCGCTGGTGGCCACCGATGTGCCGGGCTGCCGCGAGGTGGTCACGCATGGCCTCAACGGCTTTTTGATCCCGGCCCGGGATCCCGCGGCCCTGGCTGCCGCGGTCGAGTCCTTGCTCCGCGACCCCTCGTTGCGAACCGCGATGGGGCTTGCGGGACGGGAATTGGTGATTCGGTCCTTTTCGATAGAGCGGGTTGCGACGCAAATCATCGAGCTCTACCGCGAGCTGCTGCGCGGCACTGCGGGGCGACCGGGGGTGGCGAGCTACGCGTGATGCCTGTATTGGTTACAGGGGCCGGTGGATTCCTGGGTGGCGAACTCGTGAAGGAATTACTCGGGGTCGGTCTCCAGGTACGTGCCTTAGTCCGATCCAGGAGCCAGGCCCTTTCCGGTCCGGCCGAGATCGCCGTGGGAGACATTCGTGACGCAGGTTGCATGAGGACTGCGACGTCCGGCTGCAGCGCCGTGGTTCATCTTGCTGGCAAAGCGCACGCGATGGAAGATGATGATACCGCGGTCGAAGAGTACCGCTCAGTGAATGTTGAAGGGACGAAGCGGTTGCTCGAGTGCTGCGTGAACTCTGGCGTTCGGACCTTTATCTTCATCAGTTCCGTCAAGGTCTTCGGTGAAACGACGGCCGGCTGTATCGATGAGCAGGCCCCGCCGGCGCCTCAATCACCTTATGCTCAGTCCAAATGGGCGGCTGAACAACTCGTCGCCTCCTATGCAAAAGTCGGTTCCCTCGCCACCGTGTCTCTGCGCCTCCCGTTGGTCTATGGCGCCACGCACAAAGGAAATTTGTACCGGATGATCGAAGCGATCGATCATGGGCGCTTCCCTCCACTGCCTCGGCTTCGAACGGTGAGAAGCATGCTTCACGTCCGAAACTTCGTGTCGGCAGTCCGGACCGCACTGACGAGGAGTTCGTTCCGGTTGCCCGCGTATATCGTCGCGGATAACCGGCCATACTCGACGACGCACCTGTACGACCAGTTGCGGAAAGAATTGGGACTTCCGCCGCCGAGCTGCCGCGTCCCTCTTTGGGCACTTGAAGCGGCGGCGCGGTGCGGAGACGGCTTGCAGACCCTCACGGGGAAGAGGATGCCCTTGTCCAGCTCCCTGTTGAGCAAATTGACCGGCGAAGCCTGGTACAGCCCTTCCGCCTTCATGAAAGATTTCGCGTATCAACCCGCCGTGACCTTCGACATGGCCGTTTCAGAGTTAGTCCGCTATTATCGCGGGCATTCCTCCCGATGTGGCTGTTGATCGCCTCATGTGCCGGCCTGGTCTCGTGGTGGTTGACAGGCCGACTGGCATCCGCCGCATCACGGTTCGTGTCCTTCGACCATCCCAACGAACGATCGCTCCACAGCGCCCCGGTTCCGCGTTCGGGTGGGATTGCCATCCTAGCCGGTATCATTGCGGGCTTGGCAGTCGCCACGGTCACGTCATCGATCGAGGTGGGGCTCGGCGAGGGATCGCCCGTACGCCGCATTCCGGTCTGGCTCTTCATGCTCAGTTCGACCGCACTGGTCACGGCCGTCTCGTACCTCGACGACCGACGAGGGCTTCCGGTATGGCTGCGGTTCATGGTGCAGACGGTTGCCGCAATCGCGGCGGTCGGGGGAGCCGGGTTGTCCCTTTCCACCGTCACGGTTCCGGGGCTCGGAACGGTCTCGCTCGGATGGCTGGGCGGCCCGGCAAGCGTGCTGTTCGTCCTCTGGATGACGAATCTCTATAACTTCATGGACGGGATGGACGGCTTCGCGGGTGGGATGACCGTCCTGGGCTTCGCGTTTTTGGCGTACTTCGCCTGGCGAGCCGGCAATGGTACCCTGTTCGTCGCTGCGGCGGTGATCTCCGCCAGCGCGCTGGGGTTCCTTGTGCACAATTTTCCACCGGCGCGCATCTTCATGGGTGACGTGGGAAGCGTTCCCATCGGATTTACGGCCGGCCTCATGACGCTGCTCGGCGTGCGGGAGCAATTGTTCGACTTGTGGGTTCCGGTCTTGATCTTCTCGCCGTTCATCATCGATGCAACCGTCACCGTGCTGCGTCGCGCCTGGCGCGCGCAACGGATCTGGCACGCGCATCGTGAACACTATTATCAGCGCATCGTATTGAGCGGCTGGAGCCATCGGGAGACGGTGCTTGCGGAGTACGCCGTCATGCTCTGTTGCGGAGGCTTGGCCATGCTGTATCACGCGATGGACACATGGCGGATGGCGATACTCGGCACCTGGATGTTGTTGTTCATCGGGTTGGCCGGTGCGGTTCACGCGATGGAGCAGCAGGGAAAGAATGATAGGCGGTAGTCAGGCACAGGATGTCATCGGAACGTCCTCGGGAGGCGTGGCCGGCGTCTCGTCGTACCTGGAAGCCGCGATCCGAGGATGCCTGTTGATCTATGTCGCGGTCTTGCCGTTCAAGGCCCTGCTCGTCGTTGAACGAAATGGATTTCTGGTGCTTTTGACTCTCTTGGCCCTCTGGTGCCTGATCAATGGACGTCTGTTCTACCGGCATACGCCATTCGCTGTGCCGCTCGCGGTGTATGTCGGGTGGATCGGGATCACGATTCCCTTTGCGATCTTTCCCGACTACAGCCTGAAGGAATTTGGCAAGCTGCTCCAGCAAGTCACGATTTTCTATGCTGTGGCGTATTTCCTGTTCCATCCTCCGTTCCGAACGACCCTGTACGCTCTCCTGGGTTGCCTCCTGGCGATCGTCAGCATCAACGGGCTCAGACAATTCGACCTGGATCATCCACAGGCCGTCGTGTCCTTTCTTTCATCCGAGGTATGGCTCACAACGTTTCTCGTGATGATGATTCCATTGGCTGCGGCTACCGCATTTGTCGCGGAGCCGCTCTGGCTCAGGGCGACGGCTTTTGGGACGCTAGGCATCGCTGGAATCTGCCTCGTTTCGACGCAGTCACGGGCCGGTTTGCTGTCATTTATCGTAGAGTTCTGCGCCACCACCTGGCTTATCAGGAAGCGGGCCGCCTTGGTATTGAGTGGAATCGTCAGCGCCGGCTTGATCGTGGGGTTCCTGCTCACGCTCGCGCTGAGAGACGGAGGAGCTGTAGAGTCGGGGGGAACATCGGCCATACGAGTGCCGTTTCAGACAACGAGTCATTCGATCATCCATCGATTCGACATTTGGAGTTTTAGCCTCCGCGAGGCCCAGAAGCACTGGCTCGTAGGGATCGGCTATGGAAAGGATAATTTTCTCAAAGTATACGGCGATGAACGTGAGACGGTTCCAGAAGGCCATGCGGCAGTGAAAAAGTCCGGCACGCATAATATTCTCTTGTATCACGCGCTTCATGTCGGAGTGCCGGGTCTCCTTTTTTTCTGCTGGCTCTACGGCAGCATGCTGGGGAAGACCCTACATGAAAGCCGGCGTGCATCGGATTGGCGAGAGAAAGCCGTTCTGTACGGAATGGCCGGAACTCTTGTTGGATTGGCAGTCAGGCTGCAGTTCGACCAGATGTTCGTCGGGTCCCTTGCCATTGTGTTTTGGGTATTGCTGGCTCTGACCGTCATGCATTATCCGTCGCTGAGCCGTTGCGCAGACCTCGGTAGGAAAGCATGAGACGGGTCCTCGTTGAATGGTTTGAGCATTGGATCGCCCGGTACGGGCCCTCGGTCTTGACTTATCGCTCCGTACTGGTCGTCGGCACGCAATTGGCGCTTGTCACCGCGGCCAACGTGACGGCGTTTGCCCTCCGGTTCGATGCCGACATTTCGCCCTTTTATTGGACGCTGTTTTTACAGGGCCTTCCTGTCGTGCTGACGGTCTTCTGGCTGAGTTTGACGCTGTTCGGCATCCAGCAGGGTCTGTGGCGCTACGTCGGATTGCACGACCTCGGCCGAATCCTGTGGGCGTCGGTCGCCGCCTCGGTCGGCGCGTTCGGGGTTCTCCACGGGGTGCTCGGCTGGGTGGCTTATCCTCGCTCGGTCATCATTCTCACCGGCCTCCTGGGCGGCCTCTACCTGGCCGGCATCCGCCTC